>NZ_QJRK01000060.1:0-39247 GCF_003205245.1 Pseudomonas sp. MB-090624
CCGCGCCGACACCCAGGGCGATCAGGCGATGGGCCAGGCGGTTGGCGCGGGCGTTGAGCTGGGCGTAGCTCAGGCGCACCTCGCCGAAGGCCAGCGCCGGGGCATCCGGGGTGCGCTGCACCTGGGCTTCGATCAGTTGCTGGATGCTCTGCTGCAGCGGGTACTGTTCAGCGGTGGCGTTCCACGTGACCAGGGTGCGCTCGCGCTCGGCGGCCGCCAGCAACGGCAGTTCGGCCACCGGTTGGTGCGGTTGCTCGACGATGCCTTGCAGCAGGTTGATGAAGTGGGTCGACAGCCGCTCGATGGTCGAGCGCTCGAACAGGTCGGTGTCGTATGCCAGGGAAACCATCAGCCCCTGCGCGGTCTCGCTGGTATCCAGCACCAGGTCGAACTGCGCCGTGGCACTGTCCCAATGCAGCGGCTCGACACGCAGTTCACCCCAGTTCCGCTCGGCGCGCGCAGCGTACTGGTGGTTGAACAGCACCTGGAACACGGGGCTGTGGCTCAGGTTGCGTTCCGGTGCCAGGGCCTCGACCAGTTGCTCGAACGGCAGGTCCTGGTGGGCCTGGGCCTGCATCGCCGCCTGCCGGGTCTGGCGCAACAGGACGTCAAAGCCCTGCCCGCCATCGACTTCGGCACGCAGCACCTGGGTATTGACGAAGAAACCGATCAGCCGCTCGGTTTCAGCCCGGGTGCGGTTGGCCACCGGTACGCCGACGCGGATGTCGGCCTGGCCGCTGTAGCGGTGCAGCAAGGCCTGGAACGCTGCCAGCAGCAACATGAACAAGGAAGCATCCTGAGTCTTGGCCAGCTGTTGCAGGCCGTGGCTCAGTTCAGCCTCGAGCGGGAAGTCCAGGCGCGCACCACGCAAGCGCCGTTGGGCCGGGCGTGGCCGGTCGAACGGCAGCTCGAGCACGACCTGCTCGCCGCCCAGTTGCGCCAGCCAGTAATCGAGCTGGCGGGCACGCTCGCCACCGTCCAGCCACTGACGCTGCCAGGCCGCGTAGTCGGCGTACTGCACAGGCAACGGTGCACAGTGCTCGCCGTGGTAGCCGTGCAGCAGCTCTTCGACCAGCACCTCCAGGGAGGCGCCGTCGGAAACGATATGGTGCTGGACGATGACCAGCACATGGTCCTGCTCGCCCATGGCCAGCAACTTGACCCGCAGCAACGGCCCTCGTACCAGGTCGAACGGCGCCCGCACCTGGGCATCGACCCAGGCCGCCAGCGCCGCATCGTCCAGCTCGCCTGGGTGCTCGATCACGATGGGCAGCGCCAGGTGCGGATGAATATGCTGCCGCAGCTCCCCCGTGGCGTCATCGAAGGTGGTGCGCAATGGCTCGTGCCGGGCGATGACCTGGTCGAATGCCGACTGCAACGCCGGCAACTCGAGCGGCCCCCGCACACGCAACGCCGCCGGAACGTTGTAGGCGGCGCTCTGTGGGTCCAGCCGCCAGAGGAACCACTGGCGCTCCTGGGCATAGGACACGGCCATCGCAGGCGTGCGCGGCAATACCGCAATCGCCGCGGCCGCCCCCTGGCCCAGTGCGGCGCAACGGTCGGCGAAGGCCCCCAGGGTCGGCTGCTCGAACAGCTGCCGCAGGGGCACTTCGAGCCCGAGCCCTTGGCGAATGCGCGCGATGACCTCGGTCGCCAGCAACGAGTGGCCACCCAGGCTGAAGAAACTGTCGGCAAGGCCGACGCGCTCGACCTGCAGGGCTTGCGCCCAGATCGTCGCCAGTTGTGCTTGCAACGGCGTGCGCGGCGCTTCGTAGACCTGCTGGGCGGCACTGAAGTCCGGCGCCGGCAAAGCCGCGCGGTTCAGCTTGCCGTTGTTGTTCAACGGCAGCCGTTCCAGCACCAGCAGGTGGGCGGGAATCATGTAGTCAGGCAGCGCCTGGCCCAAGGCAGCCCGTATGCCCTGTAGCCAGTCAGCCGACGGCGTGGCCTGAGCAGCGACCAGGTAGGCCACCAGTTGCGGCCCGGTCGGCCCGGCGAGGGCCAGCACCGCCGCCTCGCGCACCGACGCCAACCCTTGCAGGCAGGCCTCGATCTCGCCCATCTCGATGCGCATGCCGCGAATCTTCACCTGATGATCGATACGCCCTACGTACTCCAGGACCCCGGCCTGGGTATAGCGCGCCAGGTCGCCGCTGCGGTACAGGCGTGCGCCAGGCTGTTCGGCGAAGGGATCCGGCAGGAAACGCTCGGCGGTCAACGCCGGGCGGTCGAAGTATTGCTGCGCCAGGCAGCTCGGTGCACCGATGCACAGCTCGCCGACGCCATCGCTGGGCAACAGCTGGCCGGCACAATCCAGCACATACAGCGAGCGGCCTGCGATGGCGTGGCCGATGGGCACGCCATACGCGTCCTGCGCATCTTCGAGGCGGCAGTCATGCACGCTGGAGACCACTGTCGCCTCGGTCGGGCCATAGGTGTTGACCAGGCTGACCCCGCCCAGCCCCGCCGCATGCCACAGGCGCAGCCCTTCCACCGACATGGCCTCGCCGCCCACGTGCACCTGACGCAGCTTGCCCAGGCCCTGGCCCGGCCGCGCCGCGCAAGTCTTGGCCAGCATGTGCCAGTAGGCGGCCGGCAGGTCGGCCAGGGTCACGCCCTGCTCGACAATCAACCGCGCCAACTGATCGGCGTCCCACAGGTCCTCGCCACGCATGATCAACGCGGCGCCGACGCACAGCGGCGGATAGCATTGCTCGACGAAGCCGTCGAAACTGAAAGTGGCGAACTGCAGCACCCGGTCGTCGCGCTCAAGGCGGGAGTAGCCGGTGGCGCTGTAGCTGAACTCGCGCAGGGCCGCATGGCTGATCGCCACCCCCTTCGGGCGGCCGGTGGAACCGGAGGTGTAGATGACATAGGCGAGCTGCTCGGCGGCGACCTGCACATCCGGGTCGTGGTCGCCACAGTGCGCGGCCTGCTCGCCCAACACCCCCAGTTCCAGGCGACGCAGCCCCGTCGGCAGCGCCAACTCGACCAGCAGGCCGTCGTCGCACAACAACAGGTCCAAGCGGCTGTCCTCGATCATGTAGGCCAGCCGTTCATGTGGATACTGCGGGTCCAGCGGCACATAGGTCGCGCCGCTCTTGAGCACGGCAAGCAGGCTGACGATCAGCTGCGGGCCACGGCGCAAGGCCAGGCCGACACGCTGGCCGGGGCGTACGCCCTTGGCGATCAGTGCATGCGCCAGGCGATTGGCCTGGCCATCGAGCTGACCATAGCTCAGGCGCAGCTCGCCACATTGCAAGGCCAAGGCCTGGGGCTGGCGCGCGGCCTGTGCCGCGATACGCTGGTGAACCAGTTCCTGGCTCGGCAACGCCAGTGCGCGGCCTTGGCTGAAGCCAAGCACCTGGGCCTGCCCCTTATCGTCAAGCAGGCCCAGCGCGCCTGACGGCGCGGCCGGGGTGGCGACCATCTGCGCCAGCACCTGGCGGAGCCCGGCGCACAGCTGAGCCACCTGCTCTGCCGCGAACAGCGCAGGGTCGTAGCCGAACGCCAGGCTGACCCCATCGCCGAGCTCGATGCCGATGGTCAGCGGGTAGTGGGTGCGCTCGTGATTGCTCACCGCGCCGAAACGCAGGCCGGCAGGCGCGCCCTGGCGCAGCGCCTCGGCCACCGGGAAGTTCTCGAACACCAGCAGGCTGTCGAACAGCGCCGCGCCCTGCTGGCCAGCCCATCCTTGAATGGCATACAGCGGCACATGCTCGAATTCACGCAGGCTCAGGTTGAAGTCCTGCACGTCGGCCAGGTAACCGGCCACCTGACGATCGGGCGCGACATCGATCAGCACCGGCAAGGTATTGATGAACAACCCGAGCTGGCCGTCGATGCCCGGCAGTGGCGCCGAACGCCCGGACACCGTGGCGCCGAAGGCCACGCAGGCTTGCCCGGTCAGGCGCTGTAGCACCAGGCCCCAGGCCGCCTGGAACAGCGTGTTCAAGGTCACCTTGTGGTGACGGGCAAAACGCTCCAGCTCGGCGGCCTGCGCGGCGTCGAGGCGGGCCAGGTACTCACCCTCGCCTTGCGCGTCGGCGGGGCGACGCAGGGCCTGGGCGAGCAGCGTCGGCGCCTGCAAGGCGCCGAGACGGGCTTTCCAGAAACGCTCGCCGGCACTGGCGTCCTGGCGTTGCAGCCACGCCAGGTAATCATGGAAACGGCCGGCCGGCGCCGACATGCGCTCGCCGGCGTAGTGCTGGACCACCTCGGCCAGTAGCTGGGCATTGCTCCAGCCATCCAGGAGGATGTGGTGGCAGGTGAAGACCAGGTGCCAGTCGTCGGCCCCGGTACGCACCAGCAGCAGCCTGAACAAGGGTGCGCGGGCCAGGTCGAAACCCGCCTCGTGCTCGGCCCGGGCCAGTGCATCGAGGTCTGCCGCAGGTTCATCGACGATGCGCAGTGGCAGTGGCAACTGTCGCTGGACGATCTGGTGGGCACTGTCCAGGCCCTGCCAGTGGATGCTGCTGCGCAGGATATCGTGACGCGCCAGGGCCGCCTGCCAGGCCTCGCCGAAGCGTTCCAGGTCCAGGCCGCCGATAGCCAGGCGCAACTGGTTGATGTAGGCGCCGCCCTGGGTTTCATACAGCGAGTGGAAGAACATGCCCTGCTGCATGGGCGACAGTGGGTAGAGGTCTTCGATGTTGTGGCCGGGCACCGGCAATGCATCCAGTTGCGCCTGAGTGATGCGCGCCAGCGGGAAGTCCGACGGCGACGGTTGCCCGGCGGGCACGCCCAGGCAGTGCTCGATGAGCGCCTCCAGTTCCTGGTCGTAGGCCGTGGCCAATGCCTGGACCGTGTCGGTGTCGAACATCGCCAGGCTGAAGCCCCATTGCAGCGACAGCTCGCCGTTGTACACCTGCCCTTCCAGGGTCAGCCAGTTGGCCAGCGGCGCGTCCGGGTCCTGGCCGTCGCCGCCGCGCTCGGTGGCCGGCGCCAGCAAGGCCTGGGCATCGAACTGGCTGTCGAACTGGCCCAGATAGTTGAAGGTGATGCGCGGCGGGTCAAGCGTCGCCAGGGCCTCGCGCACCGAGGCGTCACCCAGGTAACGTAGCACGCCGTAACCCATGCCTTTGTCCGGTACCGCGCGCAGCTGTTCCTTGATGGCCTTGATCGAGTCGCCATGACCGGCGCGCGGGGCCAGGCGCAGCGGATAGAGGCTGGTGAACCAGCCGACGGTGCGGGTCAGGTCGATGCCGTCGAACAGCTCTTCGCGGCCATGCCCCTCCAGCTGCACCAACGCCGCCTGGCTGCCGCTCCATTGGCAGATGACACGTGCCAGGGCCGTCAGCAGCAGGTCGTTGACCTGGGTGCGATAGGCTGCGGGCGCGACCTGCAGCAACTGCCGGGTGCGCTCGCGGGACAGGCGCGACGCCAGTTTGGCCCCATGACGGTTGCTTACCGGCGCGTCCGGCCTGTCGCACGGCAGTGCGCCATCGCCGCGTTGCGCTTGCCAGTAGGGCAATTGCCCGACGAACGCCGGCACCTGCTCGTGCAGCTGCGCAGACCAGGCCTGGTAGCTGCTGGTGCGCGGCGCCAGCGACAGCGGCTGCCCGGCCAGGCGCTGGGCATAAGCCTGCTCCAGGTCCTCCAGGAGGATACGCCAGGACACGCCGTCGACCACCAGGTGGTGAATAACCAGCAGCAGGCGCTGCTCGCCTTGCGGCAAGTCGACCAGCATGGCGCGCAATAGCGGCCCACTGCGCAGGTCGAGGCTGCGCTGGGCAGCGTCGCAGAGCGCCGTCAGCGCCTGGGCATCCGCAGCCTGGCGCTGCCACAGCTCGACCTGCGCGACCGGCGCGCCATAGTGCTGCCGCCAGCCTTCGGCGGCGGGCTCGAAGCGCAGCCGCAGGGCGTCATGGTGGTTGACCACATCGCCCAAGGCAGCGACCAGCGCCTGGGCCTGCAACGGTTGCCGGGCACCGAGCAGCAATGATTGGTTCCAGTGCTCGCGGACCGCAATGGCCTGTTCGAAGAACTGCCGCTGCACAGGGCTGAGCGCCACCTCGCCGGTGGCCGGCGCCTGCTCAACCGCCAACGATGGCTGGCGCCCGACCGCGCCGGCCAGGCCGCGCACGGTCTGGAACTGGAACAGGTCGCGCGGGCTGAACTGCAGGCCCTGGCGACGAGCGCGGCCAACCACCTGGATGGCGATGATCGAATCGCCGCCCAGCTCGAAGAAGTTGTCGTCCAGGCCAACCTCGGCCACGCCCAGCACCTCGCTCCAGACTTGCGCCAGGGTACGCTGTACATCGGTTTGCGGCGCCACGTAAGCGCCGCGCGAAGCGGCATCCGGTTGCGGCAGGGCCTTGCGGTCAAGCTTGCCGTTGGGGGTCAGCGGGAACTGCTCCAGCGGCATCAGGTGGCTGGGCACCATGAATTCCGGCAGCGCCTGCAGCAGCCAGGCCTTGAGCCCTTGCTGCCAGCCGTCTGGCATTTCGTCGAGCACCAAGTAGGCCACCAGTTGCTTGCCGTCCAGCGCCAACACCACGGCCTCGCGCACCCAGGCATGCTGGGCCAGGCGCGCCTCGATCTCGCCCAGCTCGATGCGCAGGCCACGGATTTTCACTTGATGATCGAAACGCCCCAAGTACTCGATCACGCCATCCACACGCTGGCGAACCCGGTCGCCGGTACGGTACAGGCGCTGTCCGGCCACGAAGGGGTCGGCAACGAAGCGCTCGGCGGTCAACCCCGGACGCCGGTGGTAACCACGGGCCAGGCCAATGCCACCCAGGTAGAGCTCGCCGGCAACGCCCGGCGCCACCGGCTCGAGGCCAGCATCGAGCACATAGGTACGGATGTTGGCGATGGGCTGGCCGATGGGCACGCTGTCGCGGCCTTCGTCGATGCAGGTCCAGTGCGTGACGTCGATGGCCGCCTCGGTGGGGCCGTAGAGGTTGTACAGCGCCGCCGCCGGCAGCTTGCCGAACACCTGCAGCTGCGCGTCCACCGGCAATGCCTCGCCGCTGCAGAGGATGCGGCGCAGGCTGTCGCAGGTCTCGACACCAGACTCGTGGATGAAGGCCTGGAGCATCGAGGGTACGAAATGCAGCGTGCTGACCTGATGGCGACGAATGGTCTCGATCAGGCGCGCCGGGTCCCGGTGGTCACCGGGTGCGGCCATGGCCAGCCGGGCACCCGTCATCAGCGGCCAGAAGAATTCCCAGACCGACACGTCGAAGCTGAACGGGGTCTTCTGCAGCACCGTGTCACCGGCACACAGGCCATAGGCTTCCTGCATCCAGTGCAGGCGGTTGGCCAGGGCTTCATGGCTGTTGCCGGCGCCTTTCGGCCGGCCGGTGGAGCCGGAGGTATAGATGACATAGGCCAACTGCCGTGGGTCGGTCGCCACCTGGGGCGGGCTGGCGGGCTGGTCGTCCAGCGTCAGTTGGTCCAGGGCGATGCACTGCACGTCAGCGGGCACCGGCAGGCTGCCCTGCAGCGCCTGATGGGTCAGCAGCAGGCGAATGCCGCTGTCCTCGATCATGTAGGCCAGGCGCTCCTCGGGGTATTCCGGATCCAGCGGCACGTAGGCCGCGCCGGCCTTGAGGATCGCCATCAGCCCGACGACCATTTCTACGCTGCGCAGCAGGCTGATACCCACGAGGCTGTCGGCTCCGGCGCCTTGCGCGCGGAGGAAGTGAGCCAGGCGGTTGGCGCGGGCATCGAGCTGCGCATAGCTGAGCGCGGTATCACCACAGACCAGCGCCGGGGCGTCTGGCGCACGGCGCACCTGATCCTCGAACAGCTGGTGCACGCCGCGTTCGAGCGGATAACCGCGAGCGGTGGCGTTCCAATCCTCCAGCACTGTGCGACGGCTGGCGTCATCGAGCATCGGCAACTGCCACACCGCGCTGTGCGGCTGGCTGACAAGGGCTTGCAGCAGGGCCTGCCAGTGTGTCGCCATGCGTTCGATGGTGGCGGCCTCGAACAGGTCGCTGGCATAGGTGAAGGCGGCGTGCAGGGTGCCACCCTGCTCGTAGGTGTCCAGGCTCAGGTCGAACTGGGTGGTGCGGCTGCGCCATGCCAGGGGCGACAGTTGCAGCCCCGAGGCCAGGGTCACGGTGGCCAGGTCGGCGACCTGCGGCTGGTGGTTGTACATCACCTGGAACAGCGGTGCATGGCTTAGGCTGCGCTCGACCTTCAGCGCCTCGACCAGGCGTTCGAACGGCAGGTCCTGGTGCGCCTGGGCACCGTGTACGACCTGCTTGATGCCTTGCAGGTAGGCCAGCACCTCGAGGTGCGCGTCCGGCCGCACACGCAACACCTGGGTGTTGACGAACAACCCGATCAGCCCTTCGACTTCGGCGCGGTTGCGGTTGGCCACCGGGCTGCCGATACGCAGGTCGGCCTGGCCGGTATAGCGCTGCAGGAGCAAGCCGAACGCGCCAAGCATGACCATGAACGGCGTAAGGTTATGCTGCCGGGCGAAGCCGCGCAGCCGCTCGGCCAAGGCCGCATCGACCGCGAACGAGCGGCGCTCGCCACTGAAGCTCGGGGTCGCCGGCCGGGCATTATCCAAGGGCAGTTCGAGCACGGGCTGCTCATCGCCCAACTGCGCCTGCCAGTACGCCAGCTGCCGCGCCAGTTCGCCGGCTTCCAGCCAGCGGCGCTGCCACAGGGCATAGTCGACGTACTGGATCGGCAGATCCGGCAGTTGCGGCGCATGGCCAGCGGCGAAGGCGTCGTAGCAGCGGCTGAACTCGTCGATCAGCACGTTCATCGACCAACCGTCGGAAACAATATGATGCAGGGTCAACAGCAGTACATGTTCCTGCTCGGCCAGGCGCAACAGACGCACCCGCAGCAGCGGCCCTTGCGCCAGGTCGAATGGACGCAAGGACTCGGCCTCGGCTTGGGCACGCACCTGCGCTTCGCACTCGGCCTCATCCCACTGACGCAGGTCGACCCGCTCGATCAAGGCCTCGCCCACCGGGCGATAGACCTGGAGCAGACTGTCGTCAGGCTGGACCTCGAATACGGTGGTCAGGCTCTGGTGACGCGCCAGCAGGCTGGCGAACGCCTGCTCCAGCGCGGACTCATCCAGTTGCCCGGTCAGACGCACCGCGCCTGGCAGGTTGTAGGCGCCGCTCTGGGGGTCCATCTGCCAAAGTACCCACATGCGCTGCTGGGCATAGGACAACCCTTGGCGGTCCGGCGCCTGGACCCCGGCCGGAATGGGGAACTGGGAAAAGTCGATGCCCTCCCTGGCCAGGGTCTCGAGGAACACGCCGCGTTTGTCCTGCGGCAGTTCAATGAAACGGCGGGCCAGTAGCAGGGACTTTTCTGCATTCATCAGATTGCTTCCGTACGAGTGAGGTATCGGGCGGGGCCCGGCTATCCCTACGAAACGGATGCAACCTGAAAAAAATTAACGCCATAGCGCCCCCCACGGCAGCTGCAGACACACCCCGGGGCAACCCCGGGCGTGGCCGACCGGCCCACAGCGAGGCGTTAATTTGCCGTTGCGACGGCTCGTTTACCAACAAAGCCGCCCTGCAAGAGGACCTTCGCATGCCTACCCCCTCCCGCATCACCCAGGCACTCCAGCAAGGCCTGCGCCGCCTGGTCGGCAGCCCCAGCCCGGCTGCCAGCGCCTACCGCCTGTTCGATCTGCAGCTCAAGCAACGCATCACCCTTTCCCCATCACTTGCACGCCTGGTGTTCACCGCTCCGGATGTGGCGCGGATGGCCACCATGGCCCCCGATCAACGGGTCAAGCTGTTCTTTCCCGCCCCAGATGGTTCGCTGCCTGTAGTTCCCGCCGATGCTCACTGGAAAACGGCGCACAGCGCCTTGCCGCCCGCGCAACGCCCACCCATGCGTACCTACACCATCCGCGCGCTGCGTCGGGAAGCACTGGAAGTCGATGTAGATTTCGTGCTGCATGGCGTCAACGGCCCTGCTTCGGCTTGGGCCACCCATGCCCAGGTAGGTGACCGCCTGCAGATGCTTGCGCCCAACCTGGACTATGCCGGCGACCCCGGCGGTTATGAATGGAAGCCACCCCAGGGCGTGCGCAACGTACTGCTGGTAGGTGACGAAACGGCACTGCCGGCGATTGCCGGCATTCTTGAGCAACTGGCAGGGACCCAACCCGAGCTTGCGGTGCAGGCGTTCATCGAGGTGCCGTTGCAAGCTGACTGCCTGGATCTGCGCCATGGCGATGCCACCGAACTGCATTGGCTGCCGCGCGATCTGCTGGGCTGCGCGCATGGCCAGGCCATGCAGCATGCGGTGCGCGAACTGGCCAGCCTGCCTCAAGGGCAGGCCGCGTCGCGGGTAAAGCTGGAAGAGGTGGATATCGACACACGAATACTGTGGGAGCAGGCCAGTAGTGCCAGGAGCACATTCCATGCATGGGTCGCGGGGGAATCGGCGACAGTGATGGATATTCGCCGGTATCTGATCAAGGAACGCGGGTTGCAACGCGCGTGCCTGACCCTGATGGGCTATTGGCGGGCCGGGCGGACCTTTGATTGATGTGAGATAGCCGGGGCACTTTGCGGCCCCGGCAAAGGCTCAGACTGCCGCGCTCAACGCCTCGGCAAAACGCTGTGCAACGTCATCGATCTGCTCGCCGCTGATGATCAACGGCGGCAGAAAGCGCACCACCGCGCCATGCCGCCCACCCAGCTCCAGGATCAGCCCACGCCTGAGGCACTCGCGCTGCACCTTCGGCGCCAGGTCGCGGTTAGCCGGTGGGTGGCCCAGCGCATCGGGCTGGCCTTGCGGGTCGACCAGCTCCACACCCAGCATCAAGCCACGGCCACGGATATCACCCAACTGCGGGTAGTCCCGCTGCAGGCGCTGCAGGTGCCCACGCAACCGCAACCCCATGGCCTCGGCATGCTCGGCCAGGCGATGCTCGACCAGGTAATCGATTACCGCCGAACCCGCCGCCATGGCCATCTGGTTACCGCGGAAGGTGCCGGCGTGCGCCCCCGGTTTCCACGTGTCCAGCCAGTCGCGGTACACCACCACCGCCAACGGCAGGCTGCCGCCAATGGCCTTGGACAGCGTGACCACGTCCGGCACGATGCCGGCATGCTCGAAGGCGAACATCCGCCCGGTACGGGCAAAGCCGCTCTGAATCTCATCGACGATCAAGGCCACACCCGCCTGCTCGGTGATCCGGCGCACGCCCTTGAGCCATTCGATATCGGCCGGGATCACCCCGCCCTCGCCCTGCACCACCTCCAGGATGACTGCAGCCGGCAGTGGCACCCCGCTTTCTGGATCGAGCAGCAGGTTTTGCAGGTAATGCAGGTTGGCCTTGACCCCGGCCTCACCGCCCAGGCCGAACGGGCAGCGGTAGTCGTACGGGTATGGCATGAACTGCACGCCGCTGCTCAACAAGGCACCCAGCGGTTGCTTGGGACCATGGCTGCCCATCAGGCTCAGCGCCCCCTGACTCATGCCATGGTAGGCACCCTGGAAGGCCAACACGGTGCTGCGCCCGGTGGCGCTGCGCACCAGCTTGAGGGCCGCCTCCACGGCGTCGGTCCCGGTCGGGCCGCAGAACTGCACCTTGGCCTCGCGGCGCAGGGCCTCCGGCAGGGTGCTGTACAGGTCCTGAACGAAGCGGTCCTTGACCGGTGTGGTCAGGTCGAGTGTGTGCAAGGGGATCTCATCGGCCAGCACACGCTGGATCGCCTCGATCACCACCGGGTGGTTATGGCCCAGCGCCAGGGTGCCGGCGCCCGCCAGGCAGTCGATGAACTGTCGGCCTTCGACGTCTTCGACGTGGATACCCCTGGCGCGCTTGAGCGCCAGCGGGATGCGCCGTGGGTAGCTGCGGGCGTTGGACTCCTGCTGTTGCTGGCGTTGCAGCAACGGTGAGTCGGTGAATTCGTACAGGACCTGCGGCACGCTGGCCGGCGGGACCTGGGCAAGGCTGGAAGCGGTGGACATGGGTAAATCCTCGCAAGCGAGCGAAAGTGCGGGTGTTCGTCGCTTGGAAAACGCTTGGGTGCCGGGAGGATTTAGCGGTTGTTACTGTATTTTATTCCTCCTGTGCCGGCCCTTTCGCGGGCTTGCCCGCTCCCACAGGGTCAGGCCCTGTGCAGTACCTGTGGGAGCGGGCAAGCCCGCGAAAGGGCCGGCACAGGCAGTGAAAATCAACTGCTCGAACGCGCCGGCACTTGCAACCACACCCGCAAGCCATCGCTACTGCTGTCGAACCTGAGGCTACCGGCACACCGCTGCACGATCGCCTGCACGATCGCCAACCCCAGCCCGCAACCACCGCTCTGCCCGCTGCGCCAGAAACGCTCGGTAAGGTGTTCCAGATCCGCCTCGGCAATCCCCGGCCCATGGTCCCGCACCATGAAGCCCACCTGCCCGTCAGCCATCTGCACCTCCAACTCCACTGCCTGTTCGCCGCCATGGCGCAGGGCGTTGTCCAGCAGGTTGCGCAGCGCGGCCACTGCCAGCGGCGCCGGCATGCCCAGGTAGATCTGCGTGGCTTCTTCAGGCAATCGCAGCACAATGCGCCGGTTGTCACCCCCGCCCGCGTCCTGTACGGCCTGGCGGGCCACCTGCTCGGCGCTGCACTGCACGCCATCCTCGAACGAAAGGCTGCCCTCCACCCGTGCCAGCATCAGCAACTGCTCGAGGGTACGGTGCATGCGGTCGGCGCCCTGCTCGGCATGCTCCAGTGCCTGCTCGCGCACGGCGCCATCGGTCATGCGCGCCACCTGCAGGTGGGTCTTGATTGCGGTCAACGGGCTGCGCAACTCGTGCGCGGCATCGTCGGTCAGGCGCCGCTCGCGTTCGATGGTCTGGGCAATGCGCAGGAACAGCTGGTTCTGGGTGTCCAGCAACGGTTGCAACTCGCTGGGCAGGCCCGCCACCTGCAACGGCTCGACGCTGTCGGCACGCCTGCGGCGCAAGGCATCGCGCATGCGGTTGAGCGGTTCCAGGCCCTTGCCCAGGCCGATCCACAACAACCCCAGGCTACCGAGCAGGGCCATCAGCACCGGCGCTGAAGCCGCCAGCAGGATCGACTGGTTCAGCGCTTCACGCTCCATATGCCGGTCGGCGGTGGTGATGCGCACATCCCCATGGTTGTAGGTGAAGGTGCGCCACGAAGCGCCGTCGATGGTCTGGTCGCGGAAGCCGCTGCGCTCGTCATCCATGGTCCCGTCGTGCTTGTGGTTGCTGGCGAGGATTTCGCCGCGCAGCGAGCTGACCTGGCAGGCCATGCCGTCCGGCACGCTGAACTGGTCGGCCGAGAAATGCGCCTCGCCGCCCTTGGCCGTCAAGGGTTGCGGCAACTGGTCGATCAGCCCGGCGACCATGCGCGCCGAGGCGACCAGCCGTTGGTCGAGGGAAAACATCATCTGCTGGCGCAGGTCGCGCAGCATCCATGCCGCAGCCAGCACCCAGATGATGATGAAGGCACTGCCCAGGATCAGGCTCAAGCGTACCCGCAGGCTCATGGTGCGGCCTCTTCCGGTGCCTGCGCCGGGCCCAGGCGGTAGCCCAGGCCGCGCACGGTCTCGACGATACCGTTGCCGAGCTTGCGCCGCAGGTGGTGGATATGCACGTTCAGGGCGTTGCTTTCCACTTCGTCACTGAAGCCATACACGCAGTCCTTCAACTGCTCGCTGGACAACACCCGCCCGGGGTTTTGCAACAGGGCCTGCAACAGCGCCTGTTCACGGCGGGAAAGGTCGACCTGCTGGCCGGCCAGGGTCGCCTCGCAACTGCTGGGGTCGTAACGCAGCGGGCCGTGCTCGATCACATTGACCGCCCGCCCCGCCACCCGCCGCAGCAGGGTGTGCAGGCGTGCAGCCAGCTCGCGCAGGTCGAAGGGTTTGAGCAGGTAATCGTCGGCACCGGCCTGCAGGCCATCGACGCGATCGGTGACGGCGTCGCGCGCGGTAAGCACCAGTACCGGCAAGGTCTCGCCTTTTTCGCGCAGGCGGCGCAGCAGCTTGAGGCCGTCTTCGTCGGGCAGGCCCAGGTCGAGGACCATCACGTCGAACTGCGCCGCCTGCAGCATGGCCCGCGCAGCGGCGGCGTTGCCCACCCGGTCGACGGTCAGGCCCTGGGCGGTAAGGCCGGCGCAGATGCCGGCGGCGATCAGGTCGTCGTCCTCGCAGAGCAGAACGTGCATGGTGTGGGCTCCCGCATTGGTGTGGCTGGCATTGCACTATGAAGGGATTAAGGGGGGATTATGGACCTTTTGTGGGGGGATCAGGTGTTCGCCGAGAGATTTTCAGCGCCTGTGAGATCGAGCGCCGCCCGCGCGGCGCATCGCGACCAAGGTCGCTCCTACATTTGTTTCGGGCCAATTATTCCTGTGGGATCCGCGCGCGCCCCTTGGTGCATGTCTCGATATCGCGTCGTACAAACAAGGCGGTCGCGTGCGACTGGCACAGGATGGACTGGCCCGAAACAAATGTAGGAGCGACCTTGGTCGCGATGCGCCGCGCGGGCGGCGCTCGATCTCATAAGCGCTGAAATTGTTTCGGCGAACACCTTTCACAGGCGCAGAACATGTTGTGGCAAACACCCCATGCCTACATCAACCCCTGCGGCGTATCCACATCCCGCAACACCCCTGCATCCTCCACCTCAACCTCCACACAACAATCCCGCTGCGCGCGCACTACCGCCCGCGCCCCTTCATCACCGGTCAACTGCCCCAGCGCCGGCCAGAAATCGCGGCCAAAGATCACCGGGTGCCCCTGTTGCCCCGCATGGCGCGGCAACACAATGCGCGAAACGCTGGAGGCCTCGGCCAACCGGCGCAGGGTGGCCAACTCGATCCACGGCATATCACCCAGCAAAATCGCCACCGCCTGCGCGTGGCTGTCGCCCAACGACCGGCCCCCGGCCACCAGGCTGTGCCCCAGCCCCAGCGCCGCATCCGGGCTAACGATCACCCGGCAACCGGCAGGCAAACCGAAATCCTCCCCCCGTTCACCCTCGCGCAGCACCACACGCACATCGTCGAACACCGCCCTCGCCCGCGCCACGCTATGCGCCAGCATGCTGCGGCCGTCAGCCAGGGTCGCCAAGCGCTTGTCAGCACCGAAACGCGTGCCGCGCCCGGCAGCCAGCACCAGCGCGACCACGCTCACAGCGCAGCCCGCCCGATGCCGTTACGCACCCGCAGCACATCGGCCAGCACCGCCAGGGCGATCTCTGCCGGGGTCTTGCTGCCCAGGTTGAGGCCGATCGGTGCATGAATGCGCCCCAGTTCGACCTCACCCAGCCCACCAATGCGCTGCAAGCGCTCGCGACGCTTGTCAGAGGTGGCCTTCGAGCCCATCACGCCGATGTAGAACGCTTCGGTACGCACCGCTTCAAGCATGGCCAGGTCATCGATTTTCGGATCATGGGTCAATGCAACCACCGCCGTGTCGGCATGGCAACCGCCATTGGCGATAAATTCCGACGGCAGCTCGCGGCGTAGCTCGATGCCGTCCAGGTGCACGCCGTCGAGCACTTCATCACGTGGCTCGCAGAGAATCACTTCGAAGCCCAGGCCTTTGCCGAACTCGGCGCAACAGTGCGCCACGCTGGAATAGCCCGCCAGCAGCAGGCGCTGGGCGGCGCCGACGCGCAGCCGTACACAGGTGGGCTCACGCTGCACCCGCGGCCCCTGGCTGGTGTCAGGCACCAACTGGCGGTTGCCGTCGGGCAGGCGCACTTCACGCAACAACCGGCGCTGCCCCAGCAATGCGCTTTGCAACTCGCGCAGGTGGGCCTGCACGTCGCACTCGGCCGCCAGGTTTTCCACCAGCACTTCCAGCACCCCGCCGCACGGCAGGCGAATGCCCGAGCGGGGGTCACTGCCATCGCCGTAACGCACAAGGGCGACCGGCTCGGCGAACTCGCGCAAGGCCACACGGTGCAGGAAGTCGTCCTCTACGCAGCCGCCAGACAACGAACCCAGCCACTGGCCGCTGGCGTTGACCGCCAGCAGCGACCCCGGTGCACGCGGCGCCGAACCGTAGGTGGCGAGTACCGTGCACAACCACACCTGCTGACCGCTGCACGACCACTGCAAGGCCTGGCGAATCACCTGAAGATCGAGATGCTGCACCGGTTACTCCGCCTGCAGCTCGGCGAGCTGCTGTACCTTCAGGTCACCGGGCAATCCACCCCAGGCCTGACGCAGGTAGTTGACCATGTCCGTCACCTGCTGGTCATCCAGCTTGCCGGCGAAGCCAGGCATCGGCTGCATGCGCTCGAAGCCGGTGAACTGTTGTTCGCGGATGCCTTCGAGGATGACCTTGACCAGGTTGCGCGAGTCGGCCTGGCGCAGCACGGTATTGCCCTGCATGGCCACGGCGACGTGTGGCTTGCCCTCGCCGTCGACCCCATGGCAGCCGGCGCAAACGTTCAGGTACTGTTGGTGGCCGCGCTGGGCACTGTCGCTCATCTGCGCCAGGGCAACCGGCTGGATGACCTTGGCCGCGGGCGGCTGGTCGCCCAGCAGGTAGGTGGCCATGGCCGCCAGGTCGGCGTCCTCCAGGTGCTGGGTGCTGTGGTGCACCACCGGAAACATCTCGTTGAACATGCTGCCCTGGGCGCTGATACCGTGCTTGAGGAAGGTGGTCAAGTCTGGCTGGGTCCAGCCCCGCTCAGCCAGGTCCTGCGCCAGCAGGCTGGGCGCCAGGTAACCCGCCAGCAGGCCGCCGCTCAGGCGCTGGTCCTGCTGCAGTGCACCGATCGCATTGCGTGGGGTATGGCACTCGCCACAGTGGCCCATGACTTCGACCAGGTACTGGCCACGCTGCCAGGCCGGGCTTTTGCCCTCGGCTGGCTGCAGCTGCACGCTCTTGCCATACAACAGGTTCCAGCCGCTCAGGCCCATGCGCACGTTGAACGGGAAGCGCAGCGCCGTCTGCGGGGCCGGGCGGTTGATCGGCGGTACGGTTTTCAGGTAGGCAAGAATCGCGTCCGAGTCTTCGCGCTTGATCAGGTGGTACGAGGTGTAAGGCATCGCGGGATAAAGGTTGGCACCATCCTTGCGCTTGCCCTGCGTGACTGCTGCGAAGAACTCGTCGGCGCTGTAGTTGCCGATGCCGTACTGCTTGTCCGGGGTGATATTGCTGCCGTAGATGGTGCCGAACGGCGAATGGATCGGCAGGCCGCCGGCATACGGTGCGCCACCTTCGGCGGTGTGGCAGGCCATGCAGTCGGCGGCGCGGGCCAGGTATTCACCGCGCTTGACCTGCGCTTCATCGGCAGCCAGGGCCGCCGAACTGACGGCAACACCCAACGCCAGCGCCAATGCGCTACGTACGAAGCCCATGTTCAACCCTCCTTGACCAGGCCGAGGTCGTTGAGCACCTGGCGGGTGGCGTCGTAGTAACGCACGTAGCCTGTGCACCGGCAGATGTGGTGCCCGAGGCTGGCCTCGATGCGGTCTTGCACTTCGCTCTTGTTCAGCGGCTGGCGCTGGGCGGTTTCCACCAGCACGGTAGCGGCGTTGACGAAGCCTGGTGCGCAGTAACTGCACTGGAAGGCGAACAGGTCGACGAACTTCTGCTGGATCGGGTTCAGCGTCAGGTTGCCGGCCTCGTCCTTGCTGGCATGGCCTTCGATGGTGCGCACTTTCTTGCCTGCAAAGTAGTGGGCACCGGTGATGCAGGTGCGCACTTCTTCGCAGGTGCCGTCCGGGTTGTCCACGATCACCACGCAGGCGTGGCAGATGCCCTGGCCGCAGCCCAGGCGCGAACCGGTGAGGTTCTGGTGTTCGTGCAGGTAGTCGAGCATCGCCAGGTCGTCGGGGACCTCGACCGGGCCGACCGGTTGACCGTTGAGGGTCAGTTGCAGTGGGCGGTTAGCCATTGAGGGCCTCCTTGATACGGGCTGGGGTAATGGGCAGATCGCGCACGCGCTTGCCAATGGCATGCGCGACGGCATTGCCGATGGCACCGACGACCGGGATCATCACCACTTCGGCAATGCCCTTGGACGGGTCGGTGGGTGACAGCGGCGGCAGAATTTCGCTGGTCTGCTGCCACACCGCCACATCGCGCGCATGCGGCAGGCGGTAGCGGTTGAAGTTCCAGTCGCCCTCCCCGGGCCCGCCCTCGTACATTGGCATTTCTTCGGTCAGGGCGTGCCCGATACCCATGGCGATGCCACCTTCGAGCTGGCCTTTGACCAGCTCCGGCACCAGCGCCCGGCCGCACTCGACCCAGCTGTGGTGGTTGAGCACTTGCACTTCGTGGGTGCCCTTGTTGACCTTGACTTCGACAATGGTCGCCACCGGGCTGTAGTAGGTGACCATGGCGTTGTTCAGCTGGGTATCGGGGTACGCCGCGTTCTGCCGGTCGAGCAGGTGATAACCGTGGCTGCTCATCTGCGCTTTCTTGGCGTTGACCGCGCCGTCGCCGTATTTCACGGCCACGGCGTCGAGCGGGAAGCGCTCGCGCACACCGTCGATGACGAAGTCGGCTTCGGCCCAGCTCCAGCGGTTGAAGCCGTGGACGCTCACACCGGTGACCAGGCCCATGTCATGGGCCTTTTGCGCCAGTTGGGCGAACGGGATCGGAGCCAGGCCGTTGCCGGTCAGCTCACCGTTGACCCACACAGCGTTCTCGCGGCGCACCACCAGCGGGTTGGCCTGCCCGCCGTAAGGCCCCTGGCGCCAGATGGCCATGGCCGCCGGCCACAGGCCGTGGTTGAACAGCACCCGTGCAGCTTCGCGGGTAGCGTGGCTGAAATAGAACGCCGAGTTGGTCGCCGACGATGGCGACGCCAGCTTGCCCACCCAGCGCGGGTTACGCAGGGCAGCGTCCTGTTCGGGCTGGCTGATCAGGTACGGGTTGCCGCTGGTGGTCAGCTGCAGCTCTGGCCACTCGGTAACGGCAGTGCGCACCTCATCGGCCGAACGACCAAGGAAGTCGCTGACCACCAGGGCCTGCGAAGTGGACATGCCAGTGCCCAGTTCGGTACCGATGTGGCGCAGGCTGATGCGCCCGTCGCGGCTGAACTCGACGCTGGCCATCGGCGCTTCCGCGCCAGTCCCGAAGTCTTTCTGGCAGATGGCGAAACCCACGCCGTACCAGTGATCCTGGTCCTTGGCATCCATCTGCTGCTTGCGTGCGTCACGGTTGCGCCACCCGTCGTGCACGGCGGCCTTGTCGAGAATTTCATACAGGCGCAGGGCGCCGGCCGGCACCGCGCCCTGGGTGTTCTTCATGCCCGACTTCAGCGCATTGGCACGGCGCAGGTCGATGGCATCCACGCCCAGGCGGCCGGCGATTTCATCGACCATCATTTCAGTCGCCGCCATGCTCTGCAGGGTGCCATAGCCGCGCATGGAGCCCGCCTCCACGCCACGCGAGTAATAGGCAGTCACCGACAGGTCGTTCTGCGGCATGTAATAGATCGACTGCGCTGCGGTCGCACCCACTGCGGCCACCGACGGGCTGTAGTTGATGCGCCCGCCACCGTCGCAGCTCATGTCGGCGCGGAAAATCTTGAAGCTGTTGTCTTTCTTGTCCACCGCCAGTTGGTAGCGGATATCGAAGGCATGGCGCTTGATGCCGCTCTGGAACTGCTCGTAGCGGTCATTGGCCAGGCGGACCGGTACCCCGTCGCCGTACAACGCAGCCACGGCAGCGTAGAAAACGAAGATGTTGTTGTCCTTGGAGCCGTAGCCCACGGTGTAGCCGGGGTGCATGTTCAGGGTGTTCAGGGCAAACCGCGACGGCTTGATCATGTGCACGCATTCCTGCGCCACTTCGAACGGGCACTGGGTGGCAACCACGAAGTGCAGCGTGCCGCTGGCCCGGTCGTACCAGCCGTTGCCGTTGTCCGGCTCCAGCGCGGCAGGTTCGATGGACGGCGTCTTGTAGCGCTCGTCGAACACCAGCCAGTCCTCGGGCGGGTTGTCCAGCTGTTCGGCCATACGGTTGGCGTAGAACAGCCCCTGCTCGGTCAGGTCACCCTGCTGGTTGGGCTGTTTCGACCACACCGGCTTGCGGTTGAGGATGGTGGGGAACAGCATGGAATTCTTCAGGCTGGAGAACTCATCGTCGTCGAACGGCGTGGCGCCGCCCACCCGCACGAAGCGGAAGCTGCCATACGGGTCACGCTGGTACAGCGGCGCCTGGGCGCCGTAGCGGATCGCCTGGTCGTTGAACTGCAGCTTGCGCTTGGCCTGGCGGAAACGCTCGAAATCGTGCCAGATCAGGATTGCCACGGGGTGGCCGATGAACATCGGTACTTGGCCGGGCGGCAGCAGTGGGTCGGGCGAGTGCGCTTCGGGCCAGGCGATGCCGTCCTGTTCCAGGTCGGCGGCGGTGACGACACGGTCTGGTTGCAGGTCTGCCCCCAGCAGGCTCAGGTCATGCCCGGCATAAATGCGGTCAGCCTTGGTGGCTTTGAGCAGCAAGGCATGGCCCTGTTGCACCGGCCAGCCCGGCATGTCCTTGGCACGGATGTCGCGGGCGAACACCTTGTCGCCGCAGACCTTGGACAACGCATCGTTACGGAAACGCGCCTTGCCGTCGTGGTTCATCCACTTCTGCGGCGAAGCGGTGACGCGTTCCTCCATCAGCGCGGCGAACGCCTGGCTGCCAAGTGGCGCCATGGTCACACCGACACCAGCGACCAGGCCGCCTTGCAGGAAGGCGCGCCTGGAAATATCACGGTTGGACATGCTTGATCCTCTGGGCAGTCGAGGGTCTGCCCTTTCTTCTGATTCTGGGCCTGGCTTGCAGAAAGCTGACCTGGGCGTCAACTTTACAGCAATTTAGCGAGGGCAGGCAAAGTCAAGCCGACAATATGTCGCGGTGTGTCGGGTTTTGAGCGGGGGATCCGTGCTTGGGCTGATAGGTGTTCGCCTTTGGAGATTCGGCGCCTGGGAGATCGAGCGCCGCCCGCGCGGCGCATCGCGAGCTGCGCTCGCTCCTACGCTTGTTTCGGGCCATTTATGCCTGTGGGATTTGCGCGCGAACGCATTGGCGCATGCCTCAATACCGTGCCGTACAAACAAGGCGGTCGCGCGCGCCTGTCACAGGCGTAACTGGCCTGAAACAAGCGTAGGAGCGAGCGCAGCTCGCGATGCGCCGCGCGGGCGGCGCTCGATCTCGCAGGCGCTGAAAATCCCCCGTCAAGCACCGAAAACCCTCACACCCCCTTCAAAACCGCCGTTAACCTTCATTTAATCAACCCCAGCCAGCATGGCCCCATTCCCCGTTCTGCCAAGGCGAAGACATGCGCGTTCTCCTGCTCTTCCTGACACTGCTACTGGCTGGCCCCCTGCAAGCCAACCCGTTCGACGTCAAACCCGATTTCCTGCCGGTCGAGCAGGCCTTCGTACTGACCCACGACCGCCAGGCCGACGGCCAGATGCGCCTGTACTTCCAGATCAAGCCGGGCTACTACCTGTATCAGAAGCGCCTCAAATTCGATGGCCTGCCGAGCGATCAACAGCCGCAATTGCCGCCGGCACTCAACCACCACGACGAGTTCTTCGGCGACAGCGCGGTGTACCGTGACCAGCTCGAGCTGCTGCTGCCGGCCAACGCCCAGGGCCAGTTGCGCCTGGGCTGGCAGGGCTGCGCCGACGCCGGCCTGTGCTACCCACCACAGACCACCAGCATCGACCTGGGCGGCAGCGTAGCGCCGGCCGCCGAACAAGCCAGCGACCAGGCCCTGGCCAGCGGCCTGCAACAGGGGCACCTGGCCTGGAGCCTGCTGGCCTTCTTCGGCCTGGGCCTGTTGCTGGCCTTTACCCCCTGCTCGCTGCCGATGCTGCCGATTCTCGCCGGGCTGGTGTTGGGCAACGGTGCCAGCGCCCGCCGCGGTTGGCTGCTGGCCGGGGTCTACGTACTGAGCATGGCCCTGGTCTACGCCGCCCTGGGCGTGGTCGCCGCGCTGCTGGGCGCCAGCCTGCAAGCCTGGCTGCAACAACCCTGGCTGCTGGGCAGCCTGGCGGGGCTGTTCATCATCCTCGCCCTGCCGATGTTCGGCGCCTTCGAACTGCAGTTGCCCGCCGCCCTGCGTGATCGTCTCGACCGGGCCGGGCGAGGCACCCGCGGCGGCAACCTGTATGGTGCGGCCTTGCTGGGCGCGTTGTCCGGGTTGCTGCTGGGCCCCTGCATGACCGCGCCTCTGGCCGGGGCGCTGCTGTACATCGCGCAAAGCGGCGATGTGCTGCAAGGCGCGCTGGTGCTGTTTGCCCTTGGCCTGGGCATGGGCGTGCCGCTGCTGTTGCTGGTCACCCTGGGCAACCGCTACCTGCCACGCCCAGGCGCCTGGATGGACCGGGTAAAGGCGGTATTCGGCTTCGTGTTCCTGGCCATGGCGCTGTACACCGTGCGCAGCCTGCTGCCGGCCAGCCTGCTGCTGGCCCTTGCCGGTGCCTGGCTGGTCGCCCTGGCCTGGGCAGCCTGGCCGGCCCTGCAGCGGCTGCCGGCACTGCGCGCAGTGCCGCTGCTGGGGGCGCTGTGGGGGGGCTTGCTGTTGGTCGGCGCGGCAGCCGGCGGCGACGACCTCTGGCAACCCCTGCGCCCATTCGCCGGGGGGGCAGCCGCGCCAGCCACTGCTGCGCACGCCGAGGATAGCTTCGTCACCCTCAGCCGCCCAGAAGACCTGCAACGCGAACTCGATGCCGCCAAGTCTCGCGGGCAATGGGTCATGCTCGACTACTACGCCGACTGGTGCGTGTCGTGCAAAGTGATGGAAAAACAAGTGTTCAGCCGCAGCGACGTGCAGGCCGGGCTGGCCGGCGTGCACCTGCTGCGGCTGGACGTGACCGCCGACAGCCCCGCCAGCAAAGCGCTGCTACAACGCTACCAGGTACCCGGCCCGCCCAGCATTATCTGGATCGGCCCAGAAGGCGAAGAGCGCCGCGCGCGGCGCATCACCGGTGAAGTGGACGCCGCCGCGTTCCAGCAACACTGGGCCCAGACCAGGAGCCAAGGCTGATGCTCACCGTGACCCTGGGGCCGCTGACCATGGCCCTGAACCACCTGCTCATGCTCACCGCGCTGGTGATCGCCAGCGTGGTCGGCTGGTGGGTCGCACGGCGCGGCGGTGAAAGCCCGGAGTCGGCGCTGTTCAACCTGTTTCTGCTTGGCTTGCTCAGCGCGCGTGCGGGGTTCGTGCTGGCGTACTGGCCGATGTACCGGGACGATCCGCTGCAAATCATCGACATCCGTGATGGCGGCTTTCTGTTCTGGTCGGGCCTGGCGGGTATCGTGGGCGGTGCCCTGTGGCAGGGCTGGCGCCACCCAGGCCTGCGCCGCCCGCTCGGCTGGGCGCTGTTCAGCGGCGCGCTGTTCTGGGGCCTGGCCAGCTTTGGCGGGCACTTGTACAGCAAGGGCACCGAACTCCCCGAACTGAACCTGCGCAATGCCGGCGGCCAGCCCGTTGCGCTGCACAGCTACCGCGGTACACCGCTGGTGATCAACCTCTGGGCCACCTGGTGCCCACCCTGCCGGCGCGAAATGCCGGTGTTGCAGCAGGCGCAGAGCGAATACCCGAACGTGACCTTCCTGTTCGTCAACCAGGGCGAAACCCCGGAAAACGTCAGCACCTTCCTCGCCACCACCGGCCTGAGCCTGACCCACGTGCTGTTCGACGGCACCGGCCTGCTGGCCCAACGCGTCGGTTCGATGGCCCTGCCCACCACGCTGTTCTATGACGCCCAGGGGCGGCTGGTCGGTAGCCACCTGGGCGAGTTGTCCCGGGCCAGCCTGCGCCATGCCCTGGAACCTTTCGAGCGGGCCGCTGCGCCCGCCCCTGCCGCACAAGGAAACTGAAATGCGATTGACTGCACTGTTGCCCCTGTCCCTGGCCCTGCTGGCCGCCCCCGCCTTGCAGGCCGAAGAGCTGCCCAAGGCGGTTCAGCAACTGCAAGCCAAGGGTGCCGTGATCAAAGGCAGCTTCGACGCCCCCAACGGCCTGCGCGGTTACGCCGCCGAGTACCAGAACAACGCCCTGGCCCTGTACCTGACGCCCGACGGCAAGCACGTACTGGTCGGCAACCTGTTCGATGAACAGGGCAAGGACCTGAGCGCAGAGCCGCTGGAAAAGCTGGTGTATGCGCCGATGAGCAAGGAAATCTGGGCGAAGATGGAGAAAACCGCCTGGATCGCCGATGGCAGGGACGATGCACCGCGCAAGGTGTACCTGTTCAGCGACCCCAACTGCCCGTACTGCAACATGTTCTGGGAGCAGGCACGGCCTTGGGTCGAGTCGGGCAAGGTGCAGTTGCGCCACATCATGGTCGGCATCATCCGCGAAGACAGCCCAGGCAAGTCGGCCGCCCTGCTGGCGGCACAAGACCCGGCCAAGGCTTTGCACGCGCATGAGAAGGCCGGCAAGGCCAGCACCCTGACAGCGCTGAAGCAGGTGCCGCCGGCGGTTCAGCAAAAGTTGGCGGCAAACATGGCGTTGATGGAAGAGATGGGGTTGCAGGCTACCCCAGCGATTTTCTACCAGGATGACCAGGGTCAGCTGCAGAGCCAGCAAGGCGCACCACGGCCGGAGATGCTTGGGAAGATTCTTGGCAAGCGCTGAGATATTGGTTGCCAGTACTGGCCCGTTCGCGGGTGAACCCGCTCCTACAGGTACTGCATAAGCCTTGAGAGCGGCGCTATATCTGTGGGAGCGGGCGTGCCCGCGAAACAGGCGACGCGATAGATGCCACTGACTTTGCCGGTGTTCGCGGCGGTTCGACGCCTCGACAAGCTCGCTTCCACAGGCCGCGTCGCTGGTATCGTCTCACCACACCGAAGAAATCGTAACGAACTGCCACCGGTTCTACATGCTTGCACACCAGCGCATCGAGCCGTTCGGGAATGGTGAAGCGTTTCTGACCCGCTACAGCGCAAAGTCCTATGATGAAGCTTTCATCAACGCTGCGATGTAAATGCAGTCATCTTGTTTGCATGGCCTACCCCCGCCGCCAGACATTGGCGGCAGGGGCATAGCCTGCGGTTTACAACCCCTCCAGCTCCGCCATCAGGTCACTTAGCCGATCGACCTTGTCGTCATCCAGCGCACTGCCCTGCAGCCCCTGCACATACTCGGCCAGCTCCGCCACGGTACTGCACTCGAACATCGCCCTCAGCGGCACGTTCAACTGCAACTGCTTCTGCACCCGCGAGGCTATCTGCGTGGCCAGCAACGAGTGCCCGCCCAACTCGAAGAAGTTGTCGTGCACCCCGACCCGCTCAGCCTTGAGCACCTCGGCCCAGATACCCGCCAGTACGTCTTCCAGCTCATTGCGCGGTGCCTGGTAGGCCTGGCTGTGCTGGCCGCCGATGTCGATGGCTGGCAGGGCCTTGCGGTCCAGCTTGCCGTTGGCATTGTGCGGCAGGCTGTCGAACCAGCCCCAGTGCAACGGCACCATGTACTCCGGCAACTCGGCGCGCAGGCGTTGCTTGATCCGCTCCAGCAATTCAGCGTCCCCGGCAATGCCCTGGTGCGCAACCAGGTAACCGACCAAGTGCTTGCCATTGGCACCCTCCTGCACCCCCACGGCAGCATCGCGGATTTGTGCCTGTTCGTGCAGGCGCGCCTCGATCTCGCCCAACTCGATGCGATAACCGCGAATCTTCACCTGGTGGTCGATGCGCCCAACGTACTCCAGCACACCGTCCGGGCGCTGCCGCGCCAGGTCGCCAGTACGGTACAGGCGCTCGCCCGGTGCACCGTACGGGTGCGGGATGAAGGCCAGCGCCGTGCGCACCGGGTCGCCAACGTAGCCACGGCCAACACCGGTGCCAGCCACGCACAGTTCACCCACCGCGCCCAGCGGCACCAGGGCCTGATCGTCCCCGCACAGGTACAGGCGGTTGTTGTCGGTCGGCGTGCCGATCGGCAAATAGGCGCCTTGAGTCGAGGCGGCATCGACCCGGAAGAACGCCACGTCATCCGAGCACTCCGCCGGGCCATAGGCGTTCACCAGCCCCACCTGCGGGTAGCGCTGCAGCCACTGCGCGGCCAGCTCCGGTGGCATGGCCTCGCCGGTTGGCAGCATCCAGCGCAGGCTATCGAGCGCCTGATGGTCGTTGGCCAGCATGCCTTGGATCAGCGATGGCACGCTTTCCAGCACGGTGATGCCACTGGCCTGCACATGCGCCAGCAGGCCCTGCGGATCATGGGCGATGGCGTTCGGCACGATCTGCACGGTAGCCCCGAACAACGGCGCAGCCAGGAACTGCCACACGGAAATGTCGAAACTCTGCGACGCCGTCTGGGCTATCACATCCTGCTCGCTGAGGCCCAGGTAAGGCACCTTGCTCAGCTGGTTGTTGAGCATGCCGCGCTGCTCGACCATCACGCCTTTGGGCAGGCCGGTGGAACCTGAGGTGTAGATCACGTAGGCCAGGTTGTCCGGCCCGCTGTGAATCCCAGGGTTGTGGCTGGCGACCTGGCTGGCCTGGATTTCCTCCCACACCAGCAGTTGCGGGCGCGCCTGCGTGGGCAGCGCACTCAACAGTTGCCGCCCTTGCTCGGCACAAGCGGCGCTGCACACCAGCACCGGCGTGCGGCTGAGCTCGATGATGCTTTGCAGGCGCGCCGCTGGCAGGCCAGGGTCCAGCGGCAGGTAGCCGGCGCCGGCCTTGAAGCTGCCAACGATCATGCCCAGCAGCGGCAGGCCGCGCTCGGCCAGCAGCGCCACCGGCTGGTCGACCTTCACGCCGGCCAGGATCAGTGCGTGGCCCAGGCGGTTGGCGGCCAGGTTCAGACCGGCATAGTCGTAGGCGGCTTCCAGGCAGCGGGCAACGACACGCTGCGGGTGCGCGGCCACTTGCGCTTCGAACTGGGCAACGTAGCTTTGCTCCAGCGGATAAGCCCGTTCGGTGCTGTTGCAGTCTTCCAGCAGGAAGCGCTGTTCTTCGGCGCCCAGCAACGGCAGTTCGCTCACCTCCCCGGCAAAGCCCTCTACCAGCGCCAGCAACAGCCGCTTGAACTCGGCCAGCAGGCGCTCGACGGTCGGGTAGTCGAAGTAGCGCTGGTCGAACGACAGGTGCAGGCCCAGGTCATCGCCGGGGTAGCACACCGCCGTGAGCGGGAAGTTGGTGTGGGTACGGCCCGAGTCGGAGCTGGCGTTCAGGTGCTGCGCATGGTCGAGCACCGCGGTTTCCACCGGGGCGTTCTCGAACACGAACAAGCTGTCGAACAGCGGCTGGCCCTTGGGCAGTTGGCTGCACTCCTGAATCGCCACCATGGGCAGGTACTCGTACTCGCGCAACTCCATGTTGCTTTGCAGCAGGCTGTGCAACCACTGGCGCACGCTGCAACGCGCCCCGGCCAGCGGCAGGCGCACGCGCAACGCGACGCTGTTGATGAACAGGCCCACGGTGCGCTGCATCTGCGGCATGCTGACCGGGCGGCCGGCCACGGTCACGCCAAAGGCCACGTCACGCTCGCCACTGTAACGCGCCAGCAGCAGGGCCCAGGCCGCCTGGGCAAAGGTGTTGACGGTCAGCTGGTGCGCCTGCGCCAGTTCGCGCAGGCGCACGCCCTCGCTCACCTGCAAGCGGGTATGGCAGTCGCCCACGACCATGCCGCTGCCGGCATGGTCGTGGCGCAATGGGCGGTCACTGGGCAGCGCCGTGGCGCGCTCGAACCCGGCCAGGTTGGCCTGCCACCAGACCCGCGCATCGTCCAGCCCCTGGCGTTGCAGCCAGCCAATGTAGTCGCGGTAACGCGGCGGCACCGGCAACTGCGCCTGGCGGCCCTCGCCAAGTGCCTGGTAAACCTCGAAGAAGTCGTTCATCAACAGCGAGCGGCACCAGGCATCGATCAGGATGTGGTGGTTGCTCATCATGAACCAGTAGCGCTCGTCTGCCACGCGCACCAGGCGCAGGTGGAACGGTGCCTCGCTGAGCAAGGCAAAGCCCGCCTCGCGCTCCTGCTTGTGCAAGGCTTGCAGGCGTTGCTCCTGCGCAGCCTCGGCAAGCCCGCGCCAGTCCTGATAGTCGACGGCCAGGTCACCCGGCTTGTGAATGATCTGCAACATCGCCTCACCGCTGTTCCAGCTGAACGAGGCGCGCAGTGCTTCGTGGCGCGCCACCACGACCTGCCAGGCCTGGGCGAAGCGATCGGGGTCCAGCGCACTGTTGATGCGGTAGCGGTCCTGCATGTAGTACAGGCCGGTGCCCGGCTCCAGCAGGGTATGCAGCAGCATGCCCTCCTGCATCGGGCTCAGCGGGTACACGTCCTCGATCTGCGCTGCCGGCACCGGCAGGGCGTCGATCTGCGCTTGCGTCAGGTGCGCCAGCGGGAAATCCGAAGGGGTGAAACTACCATTGCCTTCGGCCAGGCAATGCTCCACCAATGCCAGCAGCTCCAGGCGGTAGGCTTCGGCCAGCGCGGCAATGGTCTGCCTGTCGTAGCGTTCGGCGCTGAAGGTCCAGCGCAGCTGCAGGGCGCCGCCATACACCTGGCCATCGACACTCAGCCAGTTGGGCAGCGGCGCGTCGGGGTCGTGGGCCAGGCCGGCCGGGGCATCCAGCGGCTGGAACAGCGCCGCGCTGTCGAACTGCTGGTCGAACTGGCCCAGGTAATTGAAGGTAATGCGTGCCTGCGGCAACGCCGCCATCTGCTCGCGCCCGGCGTCGTCCGCCAGGTAGCGCAGCACGCCGTAACCCAGGCCTTTGTGCGGTACCTGGCGCAGCTGCTCCTTGATGCGTTTGATCGAGCCTGCCCGCGCAGCCTCATCCTCACCGGGCACCGGGCGCAGGCTCAACGGGTAGGCATTGGTGAACCAGCCCACGCTGCGGGTCAGGTCCATATCCTCGAACAGCCCATCGCGGCCATGGCCTTCCAACTGCACCAGCACGCTGTCGTCACCACTCCAGCGGCACATGGCCCGCGCCAGCGCGGTCAGCAGCAGGTCGTTGACCTGCGTGTGGTAGGCAGCCGGGGCCTGTTGCAGCAACTGCCGGGTCTGCTCGGCGTTCAAGCCGGTCGCCAGGGTTAGCGCGTGGCGGTGCAGGTTACCGCCCTGCGGGTGATCGCATGGCAGCTCACGGCGGGCACCCCCCAGTTGGCTTTGCCACCAGCCCAGCTCGTCACGCAACGAATCGCTGCCGGCATAGCTGGCCAGGCGCGCGGCCCAGTCGCCCATGGCATGGGTCTTGGCGGGCAGTGGCTGGCCACGGTACAGCGCCTGCAAGTCTTCCAGCAGCACACGCCAGGACACACCATCGACCAGCAGGTGGTGAATCGCCAGCAGCAGGCGCTGGTGGCCCTGGCCGTCCGTCACCAGCAGGCCGCGCAGCAGCGGGCCCTGCTGCAAGTCGAGGCTGCGCTGCACATCGCTGTACAGCGCCTGGCAATCGGCAAAATCGGCGACGGTGGCAGCCCACAACAGCTGATCCTCAGCCGGCTGGGTGTAGGCAGCCTGCCAACGGCCCGCGGCGGCACTGAAACGCAGGCGCAGGCTGTCGTGGTGCTGCACCAGCGCGGCCAGCGCCTGCTCCAGCATGGCTTTATCCAGCGGCTGGCGCAGCGCCAGCAGCAGCGCCTGGTTCCAATGCTGTGGCTGCGGCACCTCGCTGTCGAAGAACCAGTGCTGGATCGGCGTCAGGCCAACCTGGCCCTCGCGCAGCCCCTGGTCGATGCTGCTGTGCGCTTCGCTCTGCCTTGCCACAGCGGCCAGCGCCTGGATGGTCTGGTGCTGGAACAGGTCGCGTGGCGTGAACTGCAGCCCGGCCTGCCGCGCCCGGCTGACCACCTGGATCGACAGGATCGAATCGCCGCCCAGTTCGAAGAAGTTGTCCTGCACCCCCACCTGGGCGACGTTGAGCACCTCGCCCCAGATCTGCGCCAGCCGAGCTTGCACGTCATCGCCAGGGGCCTGGTAGTGCTGGCGGGCGTGCTCAAGGTCCGGTAGCGGCAGGGCGCGGCGGTCGAGCTTGCCGTTGCCCATCAGCGGCAGGCTGTCGAGCAGCACCAGGTGCGCAGGCACCATGTAGTCTGGCAAGTGCTGGCGGGCCTCGGCCTTCACGGCTTCGCGCAGGCGGTGCTGCACCTCGTTGTCGGCTGCGGCCTGCTGGCACACCAGGTAGCCCACCAGCTGCTTGCCGCCTGGCAGGTCGAGGGCCAGTACCACTGCCTCGTCGACATCGGCGTGTGCCTGCAGACGGCTTTCGATCTCGCCCAGTTCGATGCGGAAACCGCGAATTTTCACTTGCTGGTCGGCGCGGCCAACATACTCGACCAGGCCATCGGCGCCCAGGCGTACCAGGTCACCGGTGCGGTACAGGCGCCCACCTGCGCTGCCGAACGGGTCGGCAACGAAGCGCTCGGCGCTCAGGCCCGGGCGATCGTGGTAGCCCTGGGCCAGGCCGGCGCCGCCGACATACAGCTCACCGATACCGCCTTGCGGCAACAGCGCCAGGTCTTCGTCGAGGATGTAGGCCGTGCGGCTGCCGATGACCTGGCCGATCGGTACACTGCCCAGCGCTGCGGGCAGCACCTCTGGCGCCAGGCAGGCCAGCGGCATGACCACGGTCTCGGTCGGCCCATAGGCATTGAAGAACTGCTGGGGCGCGAATGCCTGGCGAATACGCTGCAGGTGCTCACCGGTCAGCGCCTCGCCACCGGTGATCACTAGGCGAACCGGCAGTTGCTCGCCCTGGCCGCCCAGGTATTGCGCCAGTTGGCTCCCGTAGCTTGGGGTAAAGCCAAGGATGCTCACCTGCTGCTCGCGCACCAGTTGGCAGATGTCCTCCGCGCCCCACTGCCCCTGGGCACGCAACACCACCCGCGCACCGCACAACATTGGCACCCACAGGCGCTCGCTGGCGGCGTCGAAGTTGATCGAATAGAAATGCAGCTCGCAATCGTCGCTGCGCATGCCGAACGCGGCGCTCACGGCCTGGCAGTGCATGGCGAATTCGCCATGGCTGACGACCACGCCCTTGGGTTTGCCGGTGGAGCCGGAGGTGTAGATCAGATAAGCCTGGTGCTGCGGCAGGCTGAGGTTGTCCAGCGGCGCAGCGCTGTAGGCCGCCAGGCTGGCTGCGTCGTCTTCCAGGCTCCAGCGCGCCACGCCTTCGGGCAATTCGCCCAGGCTTTGCAGCAGCTCGCGCTGGCTCAGCAGCAGGCCGATACGGCTGTCCTCGATCATGTAGCGCAGGCGGTCGAGCGGGTATTCAGGGTCCAGTGGCACATAGGCGCCGCCAGCCTTGAGGATGGCCAGCAGGCCAACCACCATTTCCAGCGAACGCTGCAGCGCCAGGCCCACCCGCACCTGCGGCCCGACACCCCGTTCGCGCAGGGCCCGGGCCAGGCGGTTGGCGCGCTGCTCGAGCTCGGCATAGCTCAGGTGCTGGCCGGCGAAGGTTAGCGCCCCGGCCTGCGGCGTGCGTGCGGCCTGGGCCGCGAACAACCCGTGCAAGGTCTGCCCGAGGCCCAAGTGCGGGTCGCCCTGCAACTGGCCCAGCAGTTGCTGCTGCTCGCTGCTGCTCAGCATCGGCAGCTCGCACAGGCGCTGTTGCGGGTTGTCGAGCAGCCCGACCAGCAGCTGTTGCCAGTGTTCGGCCATGCGCGCGATACGCGGCTCATCGAACAGGTCACGGCTGTAGGTCAGGCAGCAGCCCAGGCGGCCATCCAGGTCGGTCACTTCCAGGTACAGGTCGAACTTGGTGGCGCTGGCGTCGTTGACCAGGTAGTCCACCTGCATGCCGGCCAGGCTGCGGCTTTGCTGGAAGGCCCAGCGCTGCACGTTGCACATCACCTGGAACAACGGGTTGTAGGCACTGCTGCGTGGCGGTTGCAGGGCCTCGACCAGTTGATCGAACGGCAGGTCCTGGTGCGACTGGCCTTCGATGGCGGCCTGGCGCACCTGCTCCAGCAAGGCGCTGGCGCTCATCTGCCCATCCAGTTCGCAGCGCAGCACCTGGGTATTGAGGAAGGCGCCGATCAGCCCTTCGCTTTCCGGGCGGATGCGGTTGGCCACCGGCGCACCTATGCGCAGGTCGCGCTGGCCACTGTAGCGGTGGAGCAAGGCAGCCAGGGTGGCTGTCATGGTCATGAACAGGGTCAGGCCACGCTGGCTGTTGAAGGCATGCACGCGCTCGACCAGGGCCGGGTCGAGCTCGAAGCGGTACAGCCCGCCCCGGTGGCTTTGCACCGCCGGGCGCGGGCGGTCGGCGGGTAACGCCAGCACCGGGTGCTCGGTGCCCAGGCGCGTTTGCCAATAGGCCAGTTGGCGAGCGCCCTCGCCGCTTTCCAGCCATTGCCGTTGCCACACGCTGTAGTCCAGGTACTGCACCGGCAGTGGCGCCAATGGCGACTCGCGGTCGTCGACAAAGGCCTCGTACAGTTCACCCAGCTCGCGGGCGAAGATGTCCATGGCCCAGCCTTCGGTCACGATATGGTGCAGGGTCAGCACGAAGAAGTGCTCGCGCTCTGCGGCCTTGACCAGGCAGGCGCGCAGCAGCGGGCCGCGTTCAAGGTCGAACGGCTGGTGCGCCTGGTCATCGGCCAGCTGTTGCAGGCGTTGCTCACGGGCAGCGCCGGGCAAGGCGCTGAAGTCCTGCCAGTGCAGGTGCAGGCCGCTGTCTTCGGCCACGCACTGGTAGGGCACCCCGTCGATGCTGGGGAACGTTGTACGCAGGGCTTCGTGACGCACGATCAGCGCATGCAGCGCCCGCTCGAACGCCTCGACGTGCAAGGTGCCGCGCAAGCGCGCCATGCCGCCCACGTTATAGGCCGGGCTGTCGGGCTGCATTTGCCAGAGGAACCACATGCGCTGTTGCGAATAAGACAGCGGCACCGCCTGGCGGCGGTCTACGCGGGCGATCTGCCCTTGCAGGTTGCGCTGGCCATTGCCCTGGATGCGGGCAACCTCGGCACAGAATGCGCCCAGCTCGCTGGCCTCGAACAGGGCCTTGAGCGGCAGCTCCACGTCGCACGCCTGGCGCGTGCGGGAAACGATCTGTGTGGCCAGCAGCGAGTGGCCGCCCAGGGCGAAGAAATCATCGCGCAGGCCCACACGGGGCAGGTTCAGGACATCGCGCCAGATGCCAGCGACCTGCTGTTGCAGTGCTGTTTGCGGCTCGACGTGCTCACGCTGCTGCCACACCGGCGCCGGCAGCGCCTTGCGGTCGACCTTGCCGCTGGGGCCCAGGGGCATGTGCGCAAGGGCAATCAGCTGCGCCGGCACCATGTACGCCGGCAGGTGCTCGGCCAGTACCGTCAACAAGGCTTCGGCCTGGGCGCTGCCGCTGTAGTAGCCAACCAGTTGCGCGCCGACCGCATCGTTGTGGACCAGCACCAGCGCCTGCTCGACACCCGCTTGCGCCAACAGGCAGGCCTGGACTTCTTCAGGTTCAACGCGCAACCCCCGTACTTTCACCTGCTGATCCAGACGCCCGAGGTATTCCAGCGCTTGCAGCTGAACCTGCCAACGGGCGCGGTCACCACTGCGGTACAGGCGCTGGCCATTGCCATCGGCCTGGGGTACGAAACGCTCGGCGGTAAGCCCTGGGCGCCCCAGGTACCCACGGGCCAAGCCCGCACCGCCGAGGTACAACTCACCCGGCACGCCGGGTGCGGTGAGTTCGAGTTCGTCATCCATTACCCGGCACAGCACGTTGGCCAGCGGTCGGCCGATGGGCGAACGCTCGCCGTCCGTGGCCTGGCAATGCCAGTGGGTGACGTTGATGGCGGTTTCGGTCGGGCCGTAGCGGTTGTGCAGCTGCACGTGCGGCAGCAGTTGCAGCACCCGGTCGCGCAGCGCCGCCGACAAGGCCTCGCCCCCGGAAAACACCCGGCGCAGGCTGGTGCAGCCCGCGGCCTGTGGTTCCTGGACAAACACCTGCAGCAGTGGCGGCACAAAATGCAGGGTGGTCACGCCATGCGCCTGGACCAGGGCCGCAATGCGCTGCGGGTCGCGGTGCTCGCCAGGGCCGGCGAGCACCAGCTTGCAGCCGGTGATCAACGGCCAGAAGCACTCCCACACCGACACGTCGAAACTGATCGGCGCTTTCTGCAGCAGCACATCCTCGTCGCCCAACCCATAGGTGGCCTGCATCCAGTGCAAGCGCTCGGCCAGCGCCGCGTGAGTATTGCCCACGCCTTTGGGCTGGCCGGTGGAGCCCGATGTGTAGATGACGTAGGCCAGGTTGTCACCTTGCAGGTGCAAGCCGGGCGCCTGGCTGGGCCAGCTGTCCAGGTGCAGCTGGTCGAGGGCGATGGTGCTGACGCCATCGACCTGTGGCAGCTTGCCCACCAGGCTGCTGTGGCTGAGCAACAGGCCAGCATCACAATCGGCCAGCATGTACGCCAGGCGCTCGGCGGGGTAATCCACGTCGAGCGGCACGTAGGCACCGCCGGCCTTGAGAATGGCCAGCAAGCCGACCAGCAGTTGCGGCGAGCGCTCGAGGGCGATGGCGACGCACGTGTCAGGACCGACACCTTTGTCGCGCAGGTAGTGGGCCAGGCGGTTGGCCTGCTGGTGCAGTTCGGCGTAGTCCAGGCTGCCACCCGCCCATACCAGGGCGGTACGTTGCGGGGTCAGGCGGGCCTGCTCGTTGAGTTGCTCGACCAGCAGTTGCCGCGGCGCGGCGGCTTCGGCCTGGCCCCAGCCCAACAACTGGCGCCGGCCCGCCTCGTCGAGCAGTTGCACCTCGGCCAGGGCCAGGTCGGGCGCGGCGCACACTTGCTCCAGCAGTGCCAGCAACTGCCCGGCCAGGCGCTGGATGGTGCTGGCCTCGAACAGTTCGTCGGCATAGTCGAACACCAGGCTCAACCGGCCCAGGTGGTCCTCTTCACTGTGCAGCTGCAGGTCGAACTTGGCTTCGCGGCTGTGCCACGGCAACTCTTCGGCCAGCAGGCCTGGCAGGCGGCGCAGTGCCGACAGGTCGCGTTGCTGGTGGTTGAACATGACCTGGAACAGGCCCTGCTCGCGGGCTTGCGGCAAGGCCTCGAGCAACTGCTCGAACGGCAGGTCCTGGTGGGCCTGGGCCTGGAGCGTGGCCTGGCGCACCTGCGCCAGCAGTTGGCTGAACGGCATGCGGCCATCGAGTTGCGCGCGCAGCACCTGGGTGTTGATGAAGAAGCCGACCATGCCTTGGGTTTCCAGGCGCGGGCGGTTGGCATTCGGCACGCCGACGCGGATCTCGGCCTGGCCGCTGTAGCGCTGTAACAGTGCCTGCCAGCCGGCCAGCAGGACCATGAACAGGCTGGCCTGCTGCGCCTGCGCCAGGCCCTTGAGGGCTTGGCTGAGCGTGGCGGGGACCTTCACGCTGAAACGCGCAGCACTGAATGTGCGCTGGTTGGCCCGGGGTTGGTCGGTGCACAGGTCAAGCACGGGCAGTTCATCACCGAGCTGGGCCTTCCAGTACTGCAGTTGGCGTTCGGCTTCGCCGTCGGCCAGCCACTGCCGCTGCCAGTTGCCGTAGTCCGCGTAGCCCAGGGGCAGCGGCGCCAACGCTGCCTCCAGGCCCTGGCAGTGAGCGGCATACAATTTGGCGAATTCATCGAGCAGGATGTTCAGCGACCAGCCGTCGGCCACGATGTGATGCAGGGTCACCCACAGCTGATGGTCTTCATCGTCGAGCCGGGCCAGGGTCACACGCAGCAACGGACCTTGCGTCAGGTCGAACGGCTGGCAGGCCTCGGCTTCACGCTGGGCGGCGACTTGCTCGGGGGTCTGGCCTGCGAGGTCCAGGCGGGCCAGGCTGAACGGCTGCTGCGGCAGAATACGCTGCAGCGCCTGGCCGTTTTCTTCAGCGAACACGGTACGCAGCGACTCGTGGCGCGCCACCAGTGCCTGGAATGTGGCCTGCAGGGCGCTAGCGTCCAGTTCGCCACGCAGGTGCAGGCCGGCGGGAATGTTGTAGGCCGCCGATTGGGGTTGCAGTTGCCACAACAGCCACAGGCGGTTCTGCGCCAGCGACTGGGGCAGCGCCTGGGCGCGTGCCAGGGGCGCGATAGCTGCGGGCTGGGCAGCGCCTGCACCGATGAGCGCAGCCACCGCGTTGCTGTAGTCAGCCAGCACCGGCGCCTCGAACAAGGTGCGCAGGCCCAGGTCGATGCCCAGTTCGTCGGCCAGCCGCGCCGTGGCCTGGGTAGCGGCGATGGAGTTGCCGCCCAACAACAGGAAATGGTCATCTGCCGCTACTGCCTGCACCTTGAGGGTGTCGCGCCACACCGCCGCGATGCGCGCCTGCAAGGCATCGCCTGATGCCTGGGCAGCAGCAGCGGCGCCCGGCTCAGGGAATTGGGCATAGCAGTCCAGGCTGCCCTCGGCCATGCGCACGCGGCAGGCCGAACGCTGCAGCTTGCCGCTGGAGGTTTTCGGCAACGCGCCCGGGTTGAGCAGCAGCAGCACCGCCGGCGCCTGGCGGCAGGCATCGGCGATGACCTGGCGCAGGGTGTTGATCAGCGCCTGGGGTTGGGTGGCCTTTTGCACGCTGCGGCTGATCTCCACCGCCACGCCGATGCCCTCCTCGCCCTGATGCTCGACGGCGAACACCGCCACCCGGCCTTTGCGCAGTGCCTGCACTTCACGCTCGAGGGTTTTTTCCAGGTCTTGCGGGTACAGGTTCTGCCCACGCACGATCAGCATGTCTTTCAGGCGCCCGGTAACGAACACCTCGCCTTCACGCATGAAACCCAGGTCGCCGGTTCGCAGCCAGGTCTGCCCGTCCATTTCGACGAAGGTGCGCGCGCTGGCTTCTGGGTTACGCCAGTAGCCCGAGGCGATACTCGGCCCGCCTGCCCAGATTTCCCCCACCTGGTTGTCGCCCAGCCGTTGCAGCTGTTGCGGCTCGACAATGCGTACCGCGTGCCCCGGCTGCGGGAAGCCGCAACTCATCAGCACGCTGCCGGTACCGGGCTCGGCGCGGTTGGCGGCCAAGGCGTCGGCATCCAGCGCAAGCGCGGGGATACCCTGGCCACGGCGGCTGCCGCTGACGAACAAGGTTGCTTCGGCCAGGCCGTAGCTGGCGAAGAAGCTCTGGGGGTCGAAGCCGCAGGCCTTGAAGGTGTCGGCGAAGCTCGCCAGGCTGTCCTGGCGGATCGGCTCGGAGCCCGAATAGGCCACGCGCCAGCGGCTCAGGTCGAGCCCGGCCAGCGAGGCCTCGCTGACGCGCTCGCTGCACAGGCGGTAGGCAAAGTCGGGGCCGCCGCTGATGGTGCCGCCGTAGTCGCTGATGGCCTGCAACCAGCGCACTGGCCGGGCGAGGAAATAGCCGGGCGACATCAGTACGCAAGGCACTCCGCTGAAGATCGGCTGCAACAGGCCGCCGATCAGGCCCATGTCGTGGTACAGCGGCAACCAGCTGACGATCACGTCGTCGGGGTTGAGGTCGATGCCAAAGCCGCTGCGGATGAGTTGTTCGTTGGCCACCAGGTTGCCATGGCTGACCTGCACGCCTTTGGGCAGTGCGGTGGAGCCGGAGGTGTACTGCAAGAAGGCGATGTCCTGGCTGCTGAGGGCAGGTTCCTGCCAGGTGTCGGCCAGGGCGGGGTCCAGGCCATCCACTGCCAGCAACGCGGGCGCCGCCTCGGCAGCAAGTGCTTCCAGGCCCTGCAGGCTGTCGTGCAGCGCCGCCACGGTCAGCAGCAGGCGCGGCTCGGCGTCGGCGATGATCGACAGCAGGCGTTGCTGGTGGTGCTGGCGGGCAGACTCTGGCGGGTAGGCCGGCACTGCGATCACGCCGGCGTACAGGCAGCCGAAGAACGCCGCTACGTAATCCGGCCCACTGGGAAACAGCAACACCGCGCGGTCACCGAAGCTGGCGCGTGCCTGCAGGGCGGCGGCGATGGTGCGCGCGCGCTGGTCGAGCTCCCGATAACTGAGCACAGCCTGCTCGTGCGGGGCGTCGGCGAGAAAGCGCAGGGCAATCCTGTCCGGGGTCTGCGCGGCGCGTTGCGCCAGGGCCTGGACCAGCGAGAGCGGGAGTTCGTAGGCGTCCGTCATGGGGTGTTCCTGCCAGTATCTGTTGGGGCGTGCCGACTGCGCCGCGGACATGGGCGGGCAGCGGTTGGCGGCCGGGGATGTACACAGGGGAACGGATGGGCGGCGGGAGAAATTAGCGGAGCTGGCGGGGTCGGCGGATTGACGGGCATGCCATGGCGGGGTGTCGCCTGGGAGACCGAGCGCCGCCCGCGCGGCGCATCGCGAGCTGCGCTCGCTCCTACGCTTGTTTCGGGCCAGTTATTCCTGTGGGATTTGCGCGCGAACGCCTTGGTGCATGCCTCAATATCGCGCCGTACAAACAAAGCGGTCGCGCGCGCCTGTCACAGGCGTTACTGGCCCGAAACAAACGTAGGAGCGAGCGCAGCTCGCGATGCGCCGCGCGGGCGGCGCTAGGTCTCCCAGGCGACACCCCCGTCATGGCCTGCACTTTGTCGCCGCAACACTTTCTCCAGGCAGGCACCACGCCCCCTGACAGACCTCGCAAGAATCGAAAACTCCTGATACCAATTACATTTCGCATTTGACAATCATTATCATTATGAATAGCTTGTCGCACGTCGTAGGAAGCTTCCCTGCCCCGGGTGCCTCCTCCCCCTTTGTGACAAGGTGATTTCCATGGCGGAACAACTATCCACAAGTAAGTGCGATTCACCATTACTGCAGGCCTTCGTAGACAACCGCAGCATCCTGGTCAAGATCGCAGCGCGCATTACCGGCTGCCGCTCGCGTGCCGAAGATGTGGTGCAGGACGCCTTCTTCCGGCTCAGCGCCGCCCCGCAGATAACCTCGTCGTTCAAGGCGCAGCTGAGCTACCTGTTCCAGATCGTGCGCAACCTGGCGATCGACCATTACCGCAAGCAGGCGATGGAGCTGAGATACTCCGGCAGCGAAGAGGAAGGCCTGAATGTGGTCATCCAGAACGCCTCGCCCGAAGCCACCCACATCAACCTGGCCGCGCTGGACGATATTGCCGAAGCGCTGAACCAGTTGCCCCAGCGCACCCGCTATGCGTTCGAGATGTACCGCCTGCATGGCGTACCGCAGAAGGACATCGCCAAGGAACTGGGCGTGTCGCCGACCTTGGTCAACTTCATGATCCGCGATGCCCTGGTGCATTGCCGCAAGACCGCCAACCGGCAGGGCTGACCCTAGCTGCAAGCTGCAAGCTGCAAGCTGCAAGCTGCAAGCTGCAAGCTGCAAGCTGCAAGCTTCAAGCTTCAAGCTTCGTAAGCGTCCGGCGAACTCACCTTGCGTAAGTCAGGCCGGCACCCACTGATGCGGCAGCAACTGTCCGATCTCACTGGCCCGTTGGGTCGGCAGCCGCGTCAGTACATCCTTGAGATAGGCATACGG
>NZ_QJRK01000061.1:0-37194 GCF_003205245.1 Pseudomonas sp. MB-090624
TACTGGCCCGAAACAAACGTAGGAGCGAGCGCAGCTCGCGATTGCGCCGCGCGGGCGGCGCTCGATCTCACAGGCGCTGAAGATGCTCCGGCTACCCTTGCCAGGAACCATAGAATCTCCCACAGGTGGGAGCTGGCTCGCCGGCGATAGGGCCGGTCTTGCAATTAATGCAGCTCGAAGGTATCGGCATCCAGGTTGGCCGGGAACTTGGTGCGATACGCCGCCAGCTCCGCCGCACTCAGCACCACGGTAAACACCCCATCGGCCTCACCGGCACTCAGCAGGCTCTCACCCTGGAAGTCCAGCACCTGGCTGTCACCTGAATAGGCAAAGCCCTTGCCGTCCGTACCCACCCGGTTCACCGCGGCCACATAGCACAGGTTCTCGATGCCCCGCGCCGGCAACAGGCGGTTCCAGTGCTGGCGGCGAGCGGCCGGCCAGTTGGCGGTGTACAGCAGCAGGTCGGTGTCCTGGGCGTCGCGGCTCCATACCGGGAAGCGCAGGTCGTAGCAGATCAGCGGGCGAATCCGCCAGCCCTTGAGCTCGAACTGCACCTGGCGCTCGCCCGGGGTGTAATGCTTGTGCTCGCCCGCCATGCGGAACAGATGGCGCTTGTCGTAGTGCAGAATCTCGCCATCCGGGCGCGCCCACAGCAGCCGGTTGCGGTGGCTGCCATCGGCCGCCTGCACGATCACGCTTCCGGTAATCACCGCGTTGTACTTTTTGGCCTGCGCCTTGAGCCATTTGTAGGTGGGGCCATTCTCAGGCTCGCACAGGCTTTCCGATTGCATGGAAAACCCCGTGGTGAACATCTCTGGCAGGATCACCAGGTCCACTTCACCGGCCTGCTCAAGCAGTACCTCGAAGTGCGCGTAATTGGCCTCGCGGTCATGCCAGGCAAGGGTAGTCTGCACCAGGGCGATTTTCAGGTTCGGCAATGTGCTCAGATCGCGCATAGTTTCTCCGCTGCCTGGCGCAGCGTCTCCTCTCGTTTGGCAAAGCACAGGCGCACCAGGCGTTGCTCGGGGATGGGTTGCTGGTAGAACACCGACACCGGAATGGTCGCCACGCCGTGCTCACGGGTCAGCCACAGCGCCATGTCGACATCATTCAGGTCCGGGCGTATGTGCGAATAGTCCACCAGCTGGAAATAAGTGCCCGCCGTGCGGGTAAAGCGCAATCGCGAACCCTCCAGCAAGCTGCAGAACAGGTCGCGCTTGGCCTGGTAAAAGGCCGGCAACTCATCGATGTGCTCCGGGTGCTCGGCCATGAAGTCGGCCAACGCGCACTGCAGCGGGGTGACGCCGCAAAAGTTGACGTACTGGTGCACCTTTCGCAGTTCGGCGCTCAGCGCCGGCGGGGCGATCACGTAACCGGTCTTCCAGCCGGTGACGTGGTAGGTCTTGCCGAACGAACTGACCACGAAGGCGCGCGGGTACAGCTGTGCATGGGCCAGCACGCTGGCGTGGCGTACCCCATCGTAGACCAGGTGCTCGTAGACCTCGTCGCTGACCAGGTAGATATCCCGGTCGGCAATCAGCTGCGCCAACTGGTCGAGGTCTTCGCGGGTGATCAGGGCGCCGCTGGGGTTGTGCGGTGAATTGAGGATGACCATGCGCGTGCGCGGGCTCAGGGCATCGCTGAACTTCTGCCAGTCGATACGGAAGTCGCCATCGCTCAATTGCACATGCACGCAACGGCCACCGGCCAGCTCCACCGAAGGCTCGTAGCTGTCGTAGCACGGATCGAAGACGACCACCTCGTCACCGGCATGCACCACCGCCTGGATGGCGCAGAAGATCGCCTCGGTGGCGCCGGGGGTGATGGTCACTTCCTGGTCGGCATCCACCTGCGCGCCATACAGCCGCGCAACCTTGGTCGCCACCTGCTGGCGCAGGGCCGGCAGGCCGGTCATCGGCGAATACTGGTTATGCCCGGCGGCCACATGCCGGCCGACTGCATCGAGCAGCGCCTGCGGGCCGTTGAAATCGGGGAACCCCTGCGACAGGTTCAACGCGCCAGTTTGCACGGCGAGCTGGGACATGGTGGTGAAGATGGTCGTGCCGACATTCGGCAGTTTGCTGCGGATCATGGAGCCCTCTTTCCTGGGGACTGAGAGCTATAAGCTACAAGTTTCAAGCTGCAAGCCACAAGAAAAAGCAGCGAGAAACGCGGCCTGCTTTTACTTGCAGCTTGCAGCTTGCAACTGGTCAGCGCTTGTCGCGGCGCTTCTTCTCGGCCTTCTTGTGGTGCGACATCAGCCGGCGCTTCTTGTTGACCTGGCGGTCTGTGAGGGTGTTCTTCTTGCCCTCGTACGGGTTCTCACCGCCCTTGTATTCGATGCGGATCGGCGTGCCGACCAGCTTCAGCACACGGCGGTAGGTGTTTTCCAGGTAGCGCGAGTACGACTTGGGAATCTTCTCGGTCTGGTTGCCGTGGATCACGATCAGCGGCGGGTTGGCCCCGCCGAGGTGGGCATAGCGCAGCTTGATGCGACGACCGTTGACCAGCGGCGGCTGGTGCTCGCTCACCGCATCTTCGAGGATTTGCGTCAGGCGGCTGGTCGGCCAGCGGGTGACCGCCGACTTGAAGGCAGCCTGCACCGACTTGTACAGGTTGCCCACGCCAGTGCCATGCAAGGCGGAAATGAAGTGGATGTCGGCGAAGTCGACGAAGAACAGCCGGCGCTCCAGCTCGGTCTTGACGTAGTCACGCTCGCCCGGCTGCATGCCGTCCCACTTGTTCAGGGCAATGACGATCGCGCGCCCGGCTTCCAGGGCAAAGCCCAGCAGGTTCAAGTCGTGGTCGACCACACCTTCGCGGGCGTCCATGACGAAGATCACCACGTTGGCGTCCTTGATCGCCTGCAGCGTCTTCACCACCGAGAACTTTTCGACTTCCTCGTGGATCTTGCCACGCTTGCGCACGCCGGCAGTGTCGATGAACGTGTACTTCTCGCCATCGCGCTCGAACGGAATATAGATACTGTCGCGGGTGGTGCCTGGCTGGTCGTACACCACCACACGCTCTTCACCGAGCATGCGGTTGACCAGGGTCGACTTGCCGACGTTCGGGCGGCCGATGATGGCGATCTTGATGCCATCCTTTTCGCTCGGGCCCGGAATGCGCACAGCCTCTTCGCCTTCGGCGACATCGGCGTCCAGGGCTTCCTCGACCTGGTCGCGCGGCAGGTGGCCGAGCACGGCTTCCATCAGCGCGTTGATACCGCGGCCCTGGGAACCGGCTACCGGAATGGCGTTGCCCATGCCCAGCGGCGAGAACTCGGCGCGAGCCACGTCGGCGTCGATGTTGTCGATTTTGTTGGCGACCAGAATCGCCTCTTTGTTGCGCTTGCGCAGGTGCTCGGCAATCATCTGGTCGGCGGCGGTCATGCCGGCGCGGGCATCGACCAGGAACAGGACGTAGTCGGCCTCTTCAATGGCCATGAGCGACTGCTCGGCCATTTTCTCGTCCATGCCCACTTCGTCACCGGTGATACCGCCGGTGTCGATCAGGATGAAGGAACGACCCTGCCAGCTGGCATCACCATACTGGCGGTCACGGGTCAGGCCCGACAGGTCACCGACGATGGCATCGCGGGTCTTGGTCAGGCGGTTGAACATGGTGGATTTGCCGACGTTCGGGCGGCCCACCAGGGCAATTACGGGAACCATCGGCTCTCCACTCTCGAATTCTTGAAAATGCAAAGGCCGCTGCAAGGCAGCGGCCGGAGTACGGGCGGCGCTTCCTGCGCCGCGGCTTGAAGCCCGCCAAGGCTTCAAGCATAGCTTCAGCGGATGGTCAGTGCCTCGAGCTTGCCGCTGTTGCCGAAGACATAGATGGTGTCACCGACCACAAGTGGGCGGGCGCGCAGGCCATCGCTGTCGATACGCTCACGGCCCACGAAGCGCCCATCGACCTGGCTCAGCAGGTGCAGGTAACCTTCGAAGTCGCCCACGGCCACGTAGCTGGAATACACTTCCGGCGCAGAGAGCTGGCGACGGGCCATGCTGTCGTTGGACCACAGGGCGCTGGAAGTGCGCTCGTCGACACTTTCGACAGTGCCTGAAGCTTCGCTGACGTAAACGTTACCGAAGCCCTGGGCGACACCCACGTAGCTGGAGGCATCACGCTGCCACAGCACACGGCCGCTTTCCAGGTCCAGGCCCGCTACGCGGCCTTGGTAAGTGCTGACATACAGGGTTTGACCAGACAGCAGCAGGCCGCCATCGATGTCGACCACGCGCTCCAGCTCGGAACGGCCCTGGGGAATGGCCACGCGGCTTTCCCACACCGGCACGCCGTTGTTGATGTCCACCGCCACCACCTTGCCGGTCGACAGGCCGGCAATGGCCAGGCGGTTGGTGACGATCGGCGCACCGGTGCCACGCAGGGTCAGTACGGCCGGGGTGTTTTCGTAGATCCAGCGGCGGTCGCCGGTAGCGGCGTCCAGGCCGATCAGGCGGTCGTCCTGGGTCTGCACCACGACCACGTCACCGTTGTTGGCAGGCGGGGCCAGCACTTCGCTGGTCACGCGGGAGCGCCAGCGCTCTTCACCGGTGCTGGAATCCAGGGCAATGACTTCACCCTTGAGGGTGCCGAGCATGACCAGGCCGTAACCCACGCCCACTGCGCCGGAAACCGGCAGCTCCAGGTCCTTGTTCCAGACCACGTCGCCGGTGATGCGATCGAGGGCATAGACGTCGCCGTGTACGTCGGAGGCGTAGATGCGGTCGTTCTCGATGGCCGGTACCAGGGTGTTGTAGGTTTCACCCTGGCCGTCACCGATCGAACGGCTCCATTGCTTCTTCAGCACCACTTCCTCGGTGAACTTGGTCAGCTCGGCCGGGGGCAGTTCCTTCTTGCTGTTGCTGCTGCAACCTGCGGCCAGTACGGCCAGGGTCAGCACTGCTGCATGTTTCCAACCGATCACTTACGCGTCCCCTTTAGCCAGGTCATCCAGCTTCAATTGCAGGCCACCGACTGCGGCGTCATCGGACAACGCAGCCTTGGCTTTCTCGTAAGCGCTGTGCGCGTCGCTGGCGCGACCCAGTTGCACCAGCAGGTCACCCTTCAACTCTTCACGGCTGGCCAGGAACGCCTTGTCGGCATCACCGTCAAGCAGCTTCAGGGCATCCTCGGCCTTGTTCTGGGCGGCCAGCACGCGAGCCAGGCGCTGGCGCGAGATTTCGCCCAGGGTGGCATCGGCAGGCTTGTCCAGCACACCTTTGAGCTCGGCGGCGGCGTCGTCGAGCTTGCCGCTCTCGACCGCGACCTTGGCCACGAACAGGCTACCGTACTGGGCATAGGCCGTGCCGCCAAACTCGCTCTTGAGCTTGCCGGCCAGTTCCGCGACCTTGGTGGCGTCGGGCTGACCGCTTGGCGTCAGGCTGGTTTCGAGCAGGGCCTGGTACAACTGTGAGGCCCCTTGCGACTGGTTGTTCTGGTACTTGTGCCAGGTATTCCAGCCCAGCACCACCACACCTGCCAGCAATGCGCCAATCAGCAGCGGCTTGCCATTGCGGTTCCACCAGTCCTTGACCCCTGCCAGGTCATCATCATCAGTACTCGACACCCCAATACTCCTTTTCGCCTATTCGTTGTTGAACCGCGTTACGCCTGCGCGATCGCGGTTTGCAGGTGCTCGGCAAGAGCATCCCAGGCAATGTTCTGTTGCTCGCCCTGGCCACGCAGTGGCTTCAAGCCGATGACTTGCTTGGCCAGTTCGTCGTCACCGAGGATCAGGGCGAACAGCGCACCGCTTTTATCGGCTTTCTTGAACTGGCTCTTGAAACTGCCGCCGCCGGCGTTGACGGCCAGGCGCAAGCCCGGCAAACGGTCGCGCAAACCTTCGGAAAGGCGCAGCCCGGCCAGCTCGGCCTGCTCGCCAAAGGCACACAGGTAGACGTCGACAGTACGGCTGATGGACTCCGGCACCTTGCCCAGGGTTTCCAGCAGCAGGATCAGACGCTCGATACCCATGGCGAAACCAACGCCGGTGGTCGGCTTGCCGCCCATCTGCTCGACCAGGCCGTCGTAGCGGCCACCGGCACACACGGTGCCCTGGGCGCCGAGCTTGTCGGTCACCCACTCGAATACGGTCTTGCTGTAGTAGTCCAGGCCACGCACCAGCTTGGTGTTGATCACGAACGGAATGCCGGCGGCCTCCAGGCGAGCCTTGAGGCCCTCGAAGTGCACGCGTGAAGGTTCGTCCAGATAGTCTTCCAGCTTTGGCGCCCCAACCAGCACCGCCTGGGTGTTCTGGTCCTTGCTGTCGAGAATGCGCAGCGGGTTGCTTTTCAGGCGGCGCTGGCTGTCTTCATCCAGCTGCTCCAGGCGTGCGGACAGGAACTCGACCAGCGCATCACGGTAGCGGGCGCGGGCCTCGCTGGTGCCGAGGCTGTTGAGTTCGAGCTTGACCGCGTCCTGAATGCCCAACAGGCCCCACAGGCGCCAGGTCAGCATGATCAGCTCGGCGTCGATGTCCGGGCCGTCGAGGTTGAACACTTCCACGCCAATCTGGTGGAACTGGCGGTAACGGCCCTTCTGCGGGCGTTCGTGGCGGAACATCTGGCCGATGTACCACAGTTTCTGCACCTGGCCGTTACCGGTAATGCCGTGCTCGAGCACGGCACGCACGCAGGCGGCGGTGCCTTCAGGGCGCAAGGTCAGCGAGTCGCCGTTGCGGTCCTCGAAGGTGTACATCTCTTTTTCGACGATATCGGTCACTTCGCCGATCGAGCGCTTGAACAGCTCGGTGAACTCGACGATCGGCGTGCGGATCTGGCTGTACCCGTAGGTGTCCAGCAGGCCGGCGACAGTGCCTTCGAAGTAGCGCCACAGCGGCGACTGTTCTGGCAGGATGTCGTTCATGCCACGAATGGCTTGCAGCGATTTGCTCACGAAAAGTCCTTACGAATTCTGTGTGTCAGCCACGGACGATCAGCGCCGCGTCGGCTTCGGCCTTTTCGGCCGCTTTCTGGCGGATGAGTTTTTCCAGCTCATCGACCAGGTTGTCGTTGGTGAGTTTCTGCGCCGGCTTGCCGTCGATGTAGATCAGGTTCGGCGTGCCGCCAGTCAGGCCGACATGGGCTTCCTTGGCTTCACCCGGGCCGTTGACCACGCAACCGATCACTGCCACGTCCAGCGGTACCAGCAAGTCTTCCAGGCGCCCTTCCAGCTCGTTCATGGTCTTGACCACATCGAAGTTCTGCCGCGAGCAGCTCGGACAGGCGATGAAGTTGATGCCGCGCGAGCGCAGGTGCAGCGACTTGAGGATGTCGTAGCCGACCTTCACTTCTTCGACCGGGTCGGCCGCCAGGGAGATGCGAATGGTATCGCCAATGCCTTCGGCCAGCAGCATACCGAGGCCGACGGCGGATTTCACCGTGCCTGAACGCAGGCCACCGGCTTCGGTGATGCCCAGGTGCAGCGGCTGCACGATCTGCCTGGCCAACAGGCGGTAGGCCTCCACGGCCATGAACACGTCGGAGGCCTTGACGCTGACCTTGAAGTCCTGGAAGTCCAGGCGGTCGAGGTGCTCGACATGGCGCAGGGCCGACTCGACCAGCGCGGCCGGGGTAGGCTCGCCGTACTTCTTCTGCAGGTCTTTTTCCAGCGAACCGGCGTTGACACCGATGCGGATCGGGATGCCGCGGTCGCGGGCGGCGTCCACCACTGCGCGCACACGGTCTTCGCGGCCGATGTTGCCCGGGTTGATACGCAGGCAATCGACGCCCAGCTCGGCCACCCGCAGGGCGATCTTGTAGTCGAAGTGGATATCGGCTACCAGCGGCACGCTCACCTGTTGCTTGATCTTGCCGAAGGCTTCGGCAGCGTCCATGTCTGGCACCGATACCCGCACGATGTCCACGCCGGCATCGACCAGGCGCTGAATTTGCGCCACGGTGGCGGCCACATCGTTGGTGTCGGTGTTGGTCATGCTCTGCACCGCGATGGGGGCATCACCACCCACCGGCACATTGCCGACCCAGATTTTGCGGGATTCGCGACGTTTGATCGGAGATTCGCCGTGCATGACTTACTGTCCCAACTTCAGGCGAGCAGTCTCGCCACTGGTGAACGGGGCAACATCGACGGCCTGGCCGTTGTAGCTGACCTGGGCGCCCCGGGCGAAGCCCAGGCGTACCGCGAACGGCGGCTTGCCGGTCAGTTCGAGGTTGTCCCCTTTGCGCTTGATGGCGCTGAACAGCACCTTGCCGTTGCCGTCGGAAACCTGGGTCCAGCAATCGGCGGTGAACTGAATGGCGACCTTGCCGCTACCGGCCGGCACTGGCGCAGGCTCACTGGCTGCGGCCGGCGCGGCCGTAACGGGAGCTACAGGCGCCGCTGTGGCCGCCGGGGTGCTGGCGACTGCCTGCACGGGCGCCTGCTGGGCAGTTGCCGCCCCAGCGGCTGGCTCTGTGGCTGTACCCGCCGCCGGCTGCTCGCCAGCTGCAGCGGGTTGTTCGCCCGCGCCCTGCGCCAACGGCAGCGGTGCAGTCTCAGCCTGCTGGCCGGCGGTAACGGCCTGGTCTTCAGGCTCATCGAGCGGGTGGATCTGGGTGGTGCCGTCGGCGCTTTCGACTTCGACATGCTCCAGGGCCATCTTGGCCAGGTCCTTGCCGCGCAGGCTGCCCTGGTCCTGCCACCAGACGAAACCGCCACCGACCACGGCGAGCAGCAACAGCAGGCTGACGCCGCGCAGGATGTTGTGCGACAGGCGCGTCGGCTCTTCGATGCGGCCCAGCGAATGCACGTCGCTGCCCTTGGCATGGGTACCGGTGTAGCGGTCGAAGGCATCGACCAGCGCAGCCTGGTCCAGGTCCAGCAGCTTGGCGTAGGCACGTATGTAGCCACGGGCAAACGTATGCCCGGGCAGCTTGTCGAAGGCGCCGGTTTCCACGTGGTTCAGCGAACTGACAGTGAGGTTTAGCTTGCGGGCCACCTCGGCTTGCGACCAGTCCCGTTTCTCACGGGCCAGGCGCAAAAGCTCACCGGGGTTCTGGCCAGGCGCTACTGCTACTTCGGGATGCGCGGCGTTCATCGTTGCTCCGACAGGTATTGCTGATATTCCGGCGTACCGGGATAAAGTCGTTGTAATTGCTGGCCCGTTTCGGCCAGTGCGCCCTGCTCGTCGAACACCCTGGCAAGGCGGCTGCCCAGCAGCAGGCTACGGGCATCGTGCGCGCTCAGCTCGCTGAAACGATCGTAGTAGTCCCGGGCCGGCACATAATGCCTGTTTTCGTAGGACAACTCAGCCATTTCCAGCAACGCCCTGGGTTGCCGCTGGTTGAGCTGCAATGCTTTCACCAGATAGGCCTGTGCCTGGTCGCGGCGTTCGAGCCTCAAGGCAGTCAGGCCAAGGTTCTCGTATACGCGCGAGCGCTCAGGATACAGGGTATCGGCACTGGCCAGGCGAAACATCTGCTCGGCCTCGGCAAATCGCCCCTGAGCATAAAGGAAACTGCCGTAGTTGTTGCGAATTCGCGTATTGCCGACGCTGCTTTGCAGGGCCTTGCGAAAGTGTGTTTCGGCCAGCGCCGGCTCACCTTCGGCCTGGAACACCAGCGCCAGGGCCGCGTGCGCATCGGCATCGCTGCTGTGCAGGGCCAGGGCCTTGCCCAGTGGCGCCTTGGCCTGTTCGGTCAAACCCTGTTGCAAATAACCCAGCCCAAGCTGCACGTAGGCACGCCCCGCTTCGGCCCTGCCCTGGCGGCTGCCCAGCGGGTCGCTCGCGCCGCCCGACACGCAGCCGGCCAGCAGCGAAAGCGCAAGGATCGACAGCGCGGCGCGCAGGCTCATGGGCAAGGTCCCGGTCAGTGGCTGGCGGCGCTGTCTTGCAGCTCGACATCCGCAGACAGTTGGCGCACAGCAATATAGCGCTCACTGCGGCGCGTGCGGTCGTTGACCTGCCCCACCAACTGACCGCAGGCAGCGTCGATGTCGTCGCCACGGGTAGTACGGGTGGTCACGTTGAAACCACCGTGGTGCAGCAGGTCCTGGAAACGACGAATGGCATTGTTGCTAGGCCGCTCATAGCCCGAATGCGGGAACGGGTTGAACGGGATCAGGTTGATCTTGCACGGCACGTCGCGCAGCAGCTCGATCATTTGCGCGGCATGCTCTGGCTGGTCGTTGACGTCCTTGAGCAGGGTGTACTCGATGGTCAGCACGCGCTTGCCGCCCAGGGTGGCCATGTAGCCCATGCACGATTCCAGCAGCATTTTCAGCGGGTACTTCTTGTTGATCGGCACCAGCTTGTTGCGCAGTTCGTCGTTAGGGGCGTGCAGCGACAGTGCCAGCGACACGTCGATGTGCTTGGCCAGTTCGTCGATCATTGGCACCACGCCCGAGGTGGACAAGGTGACGCGACGCTTGGAAATGCCGTAGCCGAGGTCATCCATCATGATTTTCATGGCGGCGATGACGTTGTCGAAGTTCAGCAAAGGCTCGCCCATGCCCATCATCACCACGTTGGTAATGGCGCGGTCGATTTTGGCAGGGACGGTCCCGAAGGATTTGTTGGCAAGCCACACCTGGCCGATCACTTCGGCGGCGGTGAGGTTGCTGTTGAAGCCTTGCTTGCCGGTGGAGCAGAAGCTGCAGTCCAGGGCACAGCCGGCTTGCGACGATACGCACAGGGTGCCGCGGTCGTCGGTAGGAATGTAGACGGTTTCGACGCAGCTGCCGGAGGCAACGCGGATCACCCACTTGCGGGTGCCGTCGGCGGAAATGTCTTCACTGACCACTTCCGGGGGGCGAATCTCGGCAACGGCCTCGAGCTTCTCGCGCAAGGCCTTGCCAACGTTGGTCATGGCCGCAAAATCGGACACGCCAAAATGGTGAATCCATTTCATCACCTGGCCGGCGCGGAAGCGCTTCTCCCCGATAGAGTCGAAGAATTGTTCCATTTCCGGCTGGGTCAGGCCCAACAGGTTGATTTTGCCAGTAGATGTCGTCATGGATTCACCCTCACCCGTAAGCTTTCGCTTAGCGAGTGGTTACCTCGGTAGCAGCGAAGAAGTAAGCGATTTCGCGAGCAGCAGCAGCTTCGGAGTCCGAACCGTGAACGGCGTTGGCGTCGATGGACTCGGCGAAGTCGGCGCGGATGGTGCCAGGAGCAGCTTCTTTAGGGTTGGTAGCGCCCATCAGCTCACGGTTCTTGGCGATGGCGTTTTCGCCTTCCAGGACCTGAACAACGACCGGACCGGAAGTCATGAAGGCAACCAGGTCACCGAAGAAGCCGCGCTCGCTGTGCTCAGCGTAGAAGCCTTCGGCTTCGGCTTTGGACAGTTGCTTGATTTTCGAGGCAACGATTTTCAGGCCGGCTTCTTCGAAACGGGTGGTGATCTTGCCGATGACGTTTTTGGCAACGGCGTCAGGCTTGATGATCGAGAAAGTACGTTGAACAGCCATGGAAAACTCCAGAATATGAGTGTTACGAAAAATTAAACCCGCGAATTATACGCGGGTTCGAGGGGATTGCCTAACCTGCACGCAACGCTTAGTCGGCTTCGTCAATCCAGGCGGCCTGGATTGCCTCAAGCACTTTCTCACCGCCGCGTGACGGATCGTCGCTGAACTCTGGCAATGCCAGCACCCAGCGGTGCAGGTCGACGAAATTCACATATTTAGGATCGACTTCCGGCTTGCTTTCTGCAAGCTGGATGGCGATTTCAAGTACATCAACCCATTTCAGACTCATGTACAGGCCCTCAGTGCGGTGCTTCGGCAGCGTGGTTCAGCGAATACTTGGGGATCTCGATGGTCAGGTCCTGGTCGGCGACCACCACCTGGCAACCCAGGCGCGACTGCGCCTCCAGGCCCCAGGCCTTGTCCAGCATGTCCTCTTCCAGCTCGTCGGCTTCTTCGAGCGAATCGAAACCTTTGCGAACAATACAGTGGCAGGTGGTGCAAGCCTTTACCCCGCCACAGGCGCTTTCCATCTCGATGTGATGGTCGTGGGCCAGCTCCAGGATGTTGGTCCCGGCTGGCACATCCACGGTCAGGCCTTCAGGGCAGAACTTCTCATGCGGCAGGAAGGTTACCAGCGGCATCGATTACTCCTCGATCTCATTCAGGTTGCGCCCGGCCAGTGCGGCTTTGACCGTCGAATCAAGGCGACGGGCGGCAAATGCGTCGGTCACCTGCGACAGACGCTTGGTCTGTTGCTCGATGGCTGCGCCATCGGTGCCCGCCAGCAAATCACGTAGTTCTTGCATCTGGAATTCGATGGCGTCGCGCTCGTCACTGCTGAGCAAGCGTTCGCCGTCGGCGTCCAGGGCGCCCTGTACCGCTTCGAGCAGGCGCTCGGCGTCCACCTGGTGCTCGCGCAACTGGCGGGCATGCTTGTCGGAACCGGCGTGTTCGAACGAGTCCTTGAGCATGCGGGCGATTTCGCCGTCGGTCAGGCCGTAGGACGGCTTGACCTGGATGCTGGCTTCCACGCCCGAACCCAGCTCGCGCGCAGCAACGCTGAGCAGGCCGTCGGCATCCACCTGGAAGGTGACGCGGATTTTTGCCGAGCCGGCGACCATGGCCGGAATGCCACGCAGCTCGAAACGCGCCAGCGAGCGGCAGTCGCTGATCAGCTCACGCTCGCCTTGCAGCACGTGGATCATCATGGCCGTCTGGCCGTCTTTGTAAGTGGTGAACTCCTGGGCACGCGCCACCGGAATGGTGGTGTTGCGCGGGATCACCTTCTCCATCAGCCCGCCCATGGTTTCGAGGCCAAGCGACAGCGGAATGACATCGAGCAGCAGCAGTTCGCCACCTTCGCGGCGGTTGCCGGCCAGGGTATCGGCCTGAATCGCGGCGCCGATGGCCACCACCTGGTCCGGGTCGATCGAGGTCAGCGGCGTACGACCAAACAGCGCACCCACCGCATCGCGCACACGCGGCACGCGGGTCGAGCCACCGACCATGACCACGGCGCTGACTTCGTCCATTTCAACGCCGCTGTCGCGCACCGCGCGGCGGCAAGCCTTGAGGCTGCGGGCGATCATCGGCTCGATCATGGCGTCGAAGGCAACACGGCTCAGCTCACCTTGCCAGGCACCGTGGCTGACAGTGACCACGTCGGCGTCAGTCAGGGCCTCTTTGGCAGCGCAGGCAGTCTGCAGCAGTGCGCGCTGGGTGGCCGGGTCCAGGTCGGAGGAAAGACCGGCCTGCTCGATGATCCAGCCGGCGATGGCATGGTCGAAATCGTCGCCGCCCAAGGCGGTATCGCCGCCGGTGGCCAGCACTTCGAACACACCGGCCGTCAGGCGCAGGATGGAAATGTCAAAGGTACCGCCGCCCAGGTCATAGATGGCCACCACGCCTTCGGCGTTCTGGTCCAGGCCGTAGGCCACGGCAGCGGCGGTCGGCTCATTGAGCAGGCGCAGCACGTTCAGGCCTGCCAGGCGTGCAGCGTCTTTGGTCGCCTGGCGCTGCGCGTCGTCGAAGTAAGCTGGCACGGTGATCACCGCGCCTACCAGCTCGCCACCCAGGGTCGCTTCGGCCCGCTCACGCAGCACCTTGAGGATGTCGGCGGACACTTCCACCGGGCTTTTCGGGCCCTGCACGGTATCGATGAACGGCATGTGCGACTCACCGCCGACAAAGCGGTAAGGCAGTTGCTCGCCCAACTGCTTGACGTCGGCAACGCCGCGCCCCATCAGGCGCTTGACCGACAGCACGGTGTTCAGCGGGTCGCTGGAAGCGGCCTCACGCGCGGCCTGCCCCACCTCGATACGCCCGTCGAGGTAGCGTACCGCGGACGGCAGAATGACGTTACCCTGCGCATCAGGCAGGGGCTCGCTGCGGCCGCTGCGCAAGGCGGCGACCATGGAGTTGGTGGTACCCAGGTCAATGCCCACCGCCAGGCGACGCTGGTGCGGTTGAGGGGTTTGACCGGGTTCGGCAATCTGCAGTAGGGCCATGCTTATCTGAGTACCTTAGGTGCCATCACGGGCGACACCGGGTTAATCGTCGAGGCGCTCTTCCAGTTGGCGCACTTCTTGGGCGAGCTTGTCGAGGAACTGCATGCGGCGCATCAGGCGCTCAGCCTTGTCGCGCTCGGCGGGAACATCCCAGCAGGCAGCGAAATCCTCGTTCAGCGAGTCCTGGGCGGCCTTCAAGCGCTTCTTGAATGCCGCTACGCCGTCCAGGTCGGCTTCGTCCTGCAGCTCTTCCAGCTCTTCGCGCCACTGCATCTGCTGCAACAGAAAGTCCGGGTCGTGGACCGTGACTTCCTGGGGCACTTCGTGACCGCTGATGGCCAGCAGATAGCGGGCACGACGCGGCGCACTGCGCAGCGTCTGGTAGGCGTCGTTGAGGGCTGCGGACTTTTCCAGCGCGACCCGCTGCTCCCGCTCGGAGGCGTCGGCAAAACGGTCGGGATGGACTTCGCGGGCCAGCTCTCGGTAGCGAGTGGCCAGCTTGTCGAGATCCAGGCGGAAGCTTGGCTGGAGGTCAAACAATGCGTAGTGACAAGGAGTACCCACAGCCGGCCTCAAACGTTGAAGCTTTCGCCGCAGCCACACTCACCGCGCACGTTGGGGTTGTTGAACTTGAAGCCTTCGTTCAACCCTTCCTTGACGAAGTCCAGCTCGGTACCGTCGAGGTACACCAGGCTCTTGGGATCGATGATCACCTTGACGCCGTGGTTTTCGAACACCTGGTCTTCGTCGGCCAGCTCGTCAACGAACTCCAGCACGTAGGCCAGGCCCGAGCAACCGGTGGTGCGCACGCCCAGGCGAATGCCCTCACCTTTGCCGCGCCCATCGAGGGAGCGGCGAATGTGGTTGGCGGCGGCTTCTGTCATGCTGATAGCCATCAGGACTCCTTACCTCGCAACAGGCGGCTTAGATCAAGCCTTTCTTCTGCTTGTAATCGCGCACAGCTGCCTTGATGGCATCTTCGGCGAGTACCGAGCAGTGGATCTTGACCGGCGGCAACGCCAGTTCTTCTGCCAGCTGGGTGTTCTTGATGGTTTCGGCTTCGTCCAGGGTCTTGCCCTTCATCCACTCGGTAGCGAGGGAGCTGGAAGCGATGGCCGAACCGCAACCGTAGGTCTTGAACTTGGCGTCTTCGATCACGCCCTGTTCGTTGACCTTGATTTGCAGACGCATCACGTCGCCACACGCAGGGGCGCCGACCATGCCGGTACCGACATCCGGGTCTTCGGCATTCATCTTGCCGACGTTGCGTGGGTTTTCGTAGTGGTCGATGACCTTTTCACTGTATGCCATGGTGCAATTCCTTCCTCATCAGGGAGCCGCTCTTGCCGGCGACTGCTTAGTGGGCGGCCCACTCGATCTTGGAGATGTCAACGCCGTCTTTGTACATATCCCACAGCGGCGACAGTTCACGCAGTTTGTTGACGGCCTCGCAGACTTTCTGCGCGGCGTAGTCGACTTCTTCTTCGGTGGTGAAGCGGCCGAAGGAGAAGCGGATCGAGCTGTGCGCCAGCTCGTCGTTGCGGCCCAGAGCACGCAGTACGTACGACGGCTCGAGCGACGCGGAGGTGCACGCCGAACCGGAAGATACGGCGATGTCCTTCAGCGACATCAGCAGCGATTCGCCTTCGACGTAGTTGAAGCTCAGGTTCAGGTTGTGCGGTACGCGGGCAGTCTGGCTACCGTTGACGTACAGCTCTTCAAGGCTGGAGACCTGCTTGAAGAAGCGGTCGCTCAGGGCCTTGATGCGTACGTTTTCGGCGGCCATTTCCTGCTTGGCGATGGCGAATGCTTCGCCCATGCCGACGATCTGGTGGGTCGGCAGGGTGCCCGAACGCATGCCGCGCTCATGACCACCACCGTGGATGATGGCTTCCAGACGCACACGCGGCTTGCGGCTGACGTACAGCGCGCCGATGCCTTTCGGGCCGTAGGCTTTGTGCGCCGAGAACGACATCAGGTCGACCTTCAGCTTCTGCACGTCGATTTCCACCTTGCCGGCCGACTGGGCGGCATCGACATGGAACAGCACGCCACGCGCACGGGTCAGCTCACCGATGGCGGCGATGTCGTTGATCGAGCCGACTTCGTTGTTCACGTGCATCAGCGACACCAGGATAGTGTCGTCACGCAGCACGGCCTCGACCATGGCCGGGGTGACGATACCGTCTTCGCCTGGCTCCAGGTAGGTGACTTCGAAACCTTCACGCTCCAGCTGGCGAGCGGTATCCAGTACCGCCTTGTGCTCGATCTTGGAGGTGATGATGTGCTTGCCCTTGGTCTGATAGAAGTGCGCCACGCCTTTGAGGGCGAGGTTGTCGGACTCGGTGGCACCGCTGGTCCAGACGATCTCGCGCGGGTCGGCGTTGATCAGCTCGGCAACCTGGCGGCGGCCGTTCTCGACCGCTTCTTCGGCCTTCCAGCCGAACACGTGGGAGCGCGAAGCCGGGTTACCGAAGTTCCCGTCAACCAGCAGGCATTCGGCCATTTTCTGGGCGACGCGTGGGTCAACCGGCGTGGTCGCGGAGTAATCGAGGTAGATCGGCAACTTCATTTGTCTCTCCTATCAGGCGGTGGCGTCGCTCGTCGTGGCTAAGGGTCAATCGACGGCAGACGTCTCAATCTTGTCCAGCTGGGCGGTTCGGCCTGCGACACGACGCAAGTCCTGGCGCTGGGCGACTTCCTGCACCTCACGGCGCATGACAAGGTCGGCCAGGCTGATGCCGCTGAGGAATTCATGGATCTGCTGGCTGAGGTCGCACCACAGGTGGTGGGTCAGGCAGGTATCACCGGCATGGCAGTCCCCGAGGCCCTGGCAACGGGTGGCATCGACCGATTCGTTGACCGCGTCGATGACCTGTGCCACCTGGATGGTTTCCATACCGCGCGACAGCTGATAGCCGCCACCTGGGCCGCGCACACTGGAAACCAGGCTGCTACGGCGCAGCTTGGCGAACAGCTGCTCCAGATAAGAGAGGGAAATGCCCTGGCGCTCGGAAATATCGGCCAAAGACACCGGCCCATGCTGCGCGTGCAACGCCAGGTCGAGCATGGCAGTCACGGCGTATCGGCCTTTGGTAGTCAGTCGCATGGCTATTGGGTACCACGGGAGTTTCGGGATGTGTGCAAGTATGCGATTCCCGAGCATTTAAGTCAACTATTAGACCTACTGCTTTAGTCGGGTTTGCATCTGGGAGGCGGCGCGATTGTAGCAGACGAGGGGCGTGAGCACACGCCCCGTATGTCTACCTCGGTGCGCCGCGGCGCAATCAATGCGGCTGAGTGTCGCGCCTGACGGCCTGGGCCGCTTCGGTGAAGTCATCTTCAGGCAGGGCCGGCAGCTCTTTGGCGCAGTAGTCACTGCCCATTTTCGTCAACGCGCCGCACATACCCTCCAGCCGCTCGTCGACGGCCTGCAGGTGGTCGAGCATCTGGCCAATGGCGCGCGCCACCGGGTCGGGCATGTCGCCACTCACGCCGTAGGCGTCGAAGCCGATCTTCTCGGCCATGGCCTTGCGCTTGGCCTCCACTTCGCTGTCTTCGCTCTTGACGATGATGCGCCCGGGGATGCCCACTGCCGTGGCACCGGCCGGGACCGCCTTGGTCACCACCGCATTGGAGCCGATCTTGGCCCCCGCACCCACGGTGAACGGGCCCAGCACCTTGGCCCCCGCCCCTACCACCACGCCGTTTTCCAGGGTGGGGTGGCGCTTGCCCTTGTTCCAGCTGGTGCCGCCCAGCGTAACGCCCTGGTACAGGGTGACGTCATCGCCGATTTCGGCGGTTTCGCCGATGACGATGCCCATGCCGTGGTCGATGAAGAAACGCCGGCCGATGGTGGCACCCGGGTGAATCTCGATACCGGTGAGCCAGCGGCCAAAGTTCGAGACCAGGCGCGCCAGCCACTTGAAGTCGCGCCGCCACAAGGCATTACCCAGGCGATGCAGCCAGATGGCATGCATGCCCGGGTAGCAGGTGAGCACCTCGAAGGCATTGCGCGCAGCCGGGTCACGGTGGAATACGCTTTGAATATCTTCACGCAGGCGTTCAAACATCTTTCAGTCCTTCCGTTTATGCGGCTCGCCCCGGACCACTTTCTGGGTCTCGGTCAGGATGCCGCGCAAAATGCTCATTTCCGAACGCTCGACCGCCACCCGCCCGTACAGCCGGCGCAAGCGCGGCATCAGGTGCTTGGGCTTTGCAGGGTCGAGGAAGCCGATGCCCACCAGGGTTTTCTCCAGGTGGTCGTAGAACAGCTCCATTTCGTCCATGGTCGCCAGCTCGCTGGCATCCACCTTCTCGACCCGGGCCGGTGCCACACCGGCGGCCAACCAGGCCATGCGCACCTCATAGGCGAGCACTTGCACGGCGGCAGCCAGGTTCAGCGAGCTGAAGTCGGGGTTGGAGGGAATGTGCACGTGGAAGTGACATCGCTGCAGTTCTTCGTTGGTCAGGCCGGCGTGTTCGCGCCCGAACACCAGGGCGATTTCTTCGCCACCATTGGCATGCACCACCGCCTTTTCGCCACATTCACGCGGGCCGATCAACGGCCAGGGAATGCTGCGCTCGCGGGCGCTGGTGCCCATCACCAGGTTGCAGCCGACCAGGGCCTGTTCGAGGCTGTCGACCACCTGGGCATTGTCCAGCACATCGTCGGCACCAGAGGCGCGGGCACTGGCATCCACGGCGGGGAACTCTTTCGGCTGCACCAGCACCAGGCGCGACAAGCCCATGTTTTTCATGGCACGCGCAGCGCCGCCGATGTTGCCGGGGTGGCTGGTATTGACCAGAACAACACGAATATTTTGCAGCAAGGTGTTGTGCTCACAGATGCAGGAATCAGGGGCTTGGATCTTACAGAACCGACAGACGTAACGCCACGAAAGCAAATGTGCCCCTTCTGCCGCCACAGTTTTCTGCTAGAATGATCGGCTTTCTTCTTTAACATCTCCAGGTGACCCGCCCATGCAGCCTATGCTGAATATCGCCCTGCGCGCCGCTCGCAGCGCCAGTGAACTGATTTTCCGCTCCATCGAACGCCTGGATAGCATCAAGGTCGATGAGAAAGAGGCCAAGGACTACGTTTCCGAAGTCGATCGCGCCGCCGAGCAGACCATCGTCAACGCCCTGCGCAAGGCCTACCCGAACCACTCCATCCAGGGTGAAGAAACCGGCCTGCACGCCGGCACCGGTGAAGAGGGCAAGGATTACCTGTGGATCATCGACCCGCTGGACGGCACCACTAACTTCCTGCGTGGCATCCCGCACTTCGCTGTCAGCATCGCCTGCAAATACCGTGGCCGCCTTGAGCACGCCGTGATCGTCGACCCGGTTCGCCAGGAAGAATTCACCGCCAGCCGTGGCCGTGGCGCCCAACTCAATGGCCGCCGCCTGCGTGTCAGCTCGCGCACCAGCCTGGAAGGCGCCCTGCTGGGTACCGGCTTCCCGTTCCGCGACAGCCAGATGGCCGACCTCGACAACTACCTGGGCATGTTCCGCGCCTTGACCGGCCAGACTGCCGGCATCCGCCGCGCCGGCGCTGCCAGCCTGGACCTGGCCTACGTTGCTGCCGGCCGCTTCGACGCCTTCTGGGAATCGGGGCTGTCCGAGTGGGACATGGCCGCTGGCGTGCTGCTGATCCAGGAAGCCGGTGGCCTGGTGAGCGACTTCAACGGTGGCCACGACTTCCTCGACAAAGGCCACATCGTTGCGGGCAACATCAAGTGCTTCAAGGCCGTGCTGACCGCTATCCAGCCACACCTGCCAGAAAGCCTGAAGCGCTAAGCGCGGATTGCTGGCAAACAAAAAGCACCCCTCGGGGTGCTTTTTTGTGCCTGCCGGAGCCGTCCACAATCCGCATTTTTTGGGAGCGGCCTTGTGTCGCGAAAGGGCTGCAAAGCAGCCCCGACAATCTCTGATGGGTCACAGACCCTGGGGCCGCTGCGCGCCCCTTTCGCGACGCAAGGCCGCCCCCACAAAAAAGAGCGGACCGCATTCAGACTTACTGCCCGGCCTCGCTCAGGATCAGCTTGCCATTCTTGTCCACCGGAATGGTCGACCCAGGCTCGCGGTCCATCTTCACCTGCCCTACCTGATCACCCAGGGTGTACTTCACGTTGTACCCCACCACCTTCTCACTGATGTCATTGACCGTATTGCAGCGGGTTTGCGTGGTGGTGTAGGTGTCACGCTGCTGCATGCCTTCCTGCACCTTGTTACCGGCATAACCACCACCGACCGCACCGGCAACGGTGGCGATCTTCTTGCCGGTGCCGCCACCGATCTGGTTGCCGAGCAAGCCGCCCGCCAGGGCGCCTACCACGGTACCGGCGATCTGGTGCTGGTCCTTGACCGGCGCCTGGCGCGTTACGGCAACGTCCTTGCACACTTCACGCGGGGTTTTCACCTGTTGCTTGATCGGCTGCACGTCGGTGACCTGGGCATATTCAGGCCCCTTGTTGACCAAGCTGTAGGTCGCGACAGCACCTCCGGCAGTCACACCGACAGCACCCAGTACCGCACCCACCAGCATTGATTTATTCACGTCAACCTCCTGATCGTAACAGCGGGTCGCAACCCGCGCTTCTCCCAGCCTTGGAGCAAAAAAAAAGGCGCGAGTTCAATACTCGCGCCTTTTGCACCGCCAGGCGGTGTTGGGCTAGCCGCTACGGACGATCGTCCACGCCTTCTGCCTTGGTCGGCGGGATCAGGTCTTCACTGTTCAGGTTCAGCCAGATCAATACCACGTTGGCGATGTAGATCGACGAGTAGGTACCTGCCATCACCCCGATGAACAAGGCCAGCGAGAAGCCGAACAGGTTGTCACCGCCGAAGAACAACAGCGCCGCGATGGCCAGCAAGGTCGAAACCGAGGTGGCGATGGTACGCAGCAAGGTCTGGGTGGTGGACACGTTGATGTTCTCGATCAACGAAGCCTTGCGCATGACGCGGAAGTTTTCCCGCACCCGGTCGAACACGACGATGGTGTCGTTCAGCGAGTAGCCGATGATCGCCAGCACTGCCGCCAATACCGTCAGGTCGAAGGTGATCTGGAAGAACGACAGGATACCCAGCGTGACCACCACGTCGTGAATCAGCGAGATGATCGCCCCCACCGCGAACTTCCACTGGAAGCGGAAGGCCAGGTAGATGAGGATGCCGCCCAACGCCAGCAGCATGCCCATGCCACCCTGGTCGCGCAGCTCTTCACCCACCTGCGGGCCAACGAACTCGACGCGCTTGAGCGTGGCCGGGTTGTCGCCGCCCGCCTTCTGCAGTGCGGCAGCTACCTTGTTGCCCAGTTGCGGGTCATCACCCGGCATACGCACCAACAGGTCGGTGGTAGCACCAAAGCTTTGCACCACGGCCTCGTGGAAACCGGAGTCGACCAGCTCGGCGCGTACCGCCTTGAGGTCTGCCGGGCGCTCGTAGGTCAGCTCGATCAGCGTACCACCGGTGAAGTCCAGGCCGAAGTTCAGGCCTTTCTGCCACCAGCTGAACAGCGCCAGCACGGTGAGGAGCACGGTAATGGCGAACGCGACATTGCGCACGCCCATGAAGTTGATGGTTTTCATCGCAGCTCCCTCAAACCCACAGCTTCTTGATGTCACGCCCGCCACAGGTCAGGTTGACCATTGCGCGGGTCACCATGACGGCGGTGAACATCGAGGTGAAAATCCCGAGGGACATGGTGACCGCAAAGCCCTTGACCGGGCCGGTACCCATGGCGAACAGGATGCCGCCGACCAGCAGGCTGGTCAGGTTGGCGTCAATGATCGCGGTATAGGCGCGGTTGAAACCTTCGTGGATGGCGCGCTGCACCGACATGCCGGCCTTCAGCTCTTCGCGTATGCGCGAGAAGATCAGCACGTTGGCGTCTACCGCCATACCCATGGTCAACACGATACCGGCAATGCCCGGCAGGGTCAGGGTGGCCCCCAGCAGCGACATCAGTGCCAGCAGCAGCACCATGTTGCCCGCCAGGGCGATGGTGGCGATCACGCCAAAACCACGGTAGATGGCGATGATGAACAGCGAGACGAACAGCATGCCCCACAGCGATGCATCGATACCTTTGGTGATGTTGTCGGCACCCAGGCTTGGGCCGATGGTACGTTCTTCTGCGAAGTACATCGGTGCAGCCAGACCACCGGCACGCAGCAACAGCGCCAGCTCGGACGATTCACCCTGGCCGTTCAGGCCGGTGATGCGGAACTGGCTACCCAGCGGCGACTGGATGGTGGCCAGGCTGATGATTTTCTTCTCTTCGACGAAGCTTTGCACGGCCACGTCTTTCTCGACGCCGTCGACGGTTTGCTTGACGTAGCGGGTAACCGGCTTCTGCTCGATGAAGATCACCGCCATGCTGCGGCCAACGTTGCTGCGGGTAGCGCGGCTCATCAGCTCGCCACCGTGGCCATCCAGGCGAATGTTCACCTGTGGGCGGCCGTGTTCATCGAAACTTGCCTGGGCGTCGGTAACCTGGTCACCGGTAATGATCAGCCCGCGCTCGACCGCAGCGGACCGGCCGCCCTCGCGGAACTCGAACACCTCGGTAGTGGCCTTGGACGCACCCGGTTCGGCACCGAAACGGAACTCGAGGTTGGCGGTTTTACCCAGGATACGTTTGGCTTCGGCAGTGTCCTGCACACCTGGCAACTCGACCACGATGCGGTTGGCGCCCTGACGCTGTACCAGCGGCTCGGCCACGCCCAGCTCGTTGACGCGGTTGCGCACGGTGGTGAGGTTCTGCTTGATCGAGTATTCGCGGATTTCGGCGACCTTCGCCTGGGTCAGCGCCAGGCGCAGCACCGCAAGGTCGTTGCGCTCGGTGGTGGTCAGGTCGAAATCATTGAAATTCTTGCGGATCAGGGCACGCGCCTGTTCGCGGGTTGCATCGTCAGCAAAGCCCAGCATGATGCCACCATCCTGCTGAGGCAGGCTGCGGTAGCGCACACGCTCTTTACGCAGCAAGGTCTTGACCTCGCCTTCGTAGACTTTCATGCGGGCGCTCATGGCCTTGTCCATGTCCACTTCCAGCAGGAAGTGCACACCACCGGACAGGTCCAGGCCCAGCTTCATCGGGCTTGCACCCAGGTTGCGCAGCCATTGCGGAGTCGTCTGGGCCAGGTTCAGGGCCACGACGTAATCATCGCCCAGCGCCTTGCGCACCACATCCTTGGCCGGCAGCTGGTCTTCCTGGTTGGTCAGGCGGATCAGCCCGCTGCCCTTCTCGCCCAGGCTGGTGCCCTTGACTGCGATCTTGGCATCGACCAACGCCTTGCTGACGCGGTCGAGGTCGGCCTGGTTCACCTGCAGCGCCGAGCTGGCACCACTGATCTGCACCGCCGGGTCGTCCGGGTAAAGGTTGGGTGCGGAATAAATGAAACCGACCACCAGTACCAGCACGATCAGTGCATATTTCCACAGAGGGTATTTGTTCAGCATCACGCCGCCCGTTCAAGACGCGGGGCGCGTTGCGCGCCCCGACTGGAAAATAAAACCGGTAACTCAGATAGCCTTGAGCGTACCTTTTGGCAGGGTCGCAGCAATGGCGCCCTTCTGGAACTTCAGTTCGACAGTGTCGGACACTTCCAGAACCACGAAGTCATCGGAAACCTTGACGATCTTGCCGGCGATACCGCCGTTGGTGACAACTTCGTCACCTTTTTGCAAGTTGCTCAGCAGGTTCTTCTGCTCTTTGGCACGCTTGGCCTGTGGGCGCCAGATCATGAGGTAGAAGATGACCAGGAAACCGACCAGGAAAATCCACTCGAAGCCGGTACCGGCTGGGCCGGCGGCAGGTGCTGCAGCGTCCGCGTATGCGGCGGGGATCAAGAAGCTCATTGGGCACTCCTAATGTAATTTTCTAATAATGGATGCAGACAGTCAGTCCAAGGGCGGAACCGGAAGCCCGCGCTTGGCGTAGAAGGCGTCGACAAAGGCGGCCAATTTACCCTGATGAATGGCCTCGCGTAAACCGGCCATCAAGCGCTGGTAATGGCGCAAGTTATGGATGGTATTCAGCATGCTGCTCAGCATTTCGCCGCACTTGTCCAAATGGTGCAGATAGGCGCGCGAGAAGTTGGTGCAGGTGTAGCAGTCACAGGTCGGATCCAGCGGCGATTCATCGTGGCGATGGAACGCATTGCGGATCTTGATCACCCCTGTATCGACAAACAGATGCCCGTTGCGCGCATTGCGCGTTGGCATCACGCAGTCGAACATGTCGACGCCGCGGCGCACACCCTCAACGAGATCTTCCGGTTTGCCTACCCCCATAAGGTAACGAGGTTTGTCAGCCGGCATCTGGTCAGGCAGGTAATCCAGCACCTTGATCATTTCGTGCTTGGGCTCGCCAACCGATAGGCCACCAATGGCCAGGCCATCGAAACCGATGTTTTCCAGACCTTCGAGCGAGCGCATGCGCAGGTCCTGATACATGCCACCCTGGACAATGCCGAACAGCGCGGCGGTGTTGTCGGCGTGGGCGTTCTTCGAGCGCTGGGCCCAGCGCAGCGACAGCTCCATGGAGGTGCGCGCGACATCGTGCTCGGCCGGGTACGGGGTGCACTCGTCGAAGATCATCACCACGTCCGACCCCAGGTCACGCTGGACCTGCATCGACTCTTCCGGGCCCATGAACACCTTGGAGCCATCGACCGGCGAGGCGAAGGTCACACCCTCTTCCTTGATCTTGCGCATGGCGCCCAGGCTGAACACCTGGAAACCACCGGAGTCGGTGAGGATCGGGCCCTTCCACTGCATGAAATCGTGCAGGCCGTTGTGCTTCTTGATCACCTCGGTGCCGGGGCGCAGCCACAGGTGGAAGGTATTGCCGAGGATCATCTCGGCGCCAATGGCCTCGATATCGCGTGGCAGCATGCCCTTGACCGTGCCATAGGTGCCCACCGGCATGAACGCCGGGGTTTCCACGGTGCCACGAGGGAAAGTGATGCGACCGCGACGGGCCTTGCCGTCGGTGGCCAGCAGTTCGAAGGACATTCGACAGGTGCGACTCATGCTTGATCCTCGGGGCCGCGTGGCGCCGGATTGCGGGTGATGAACATGGCATCACCGTAACTGAAGAAGCGGTACCCCTGCTCCACCGCCGCGGCGTAGGCGGCCATGGTCTCGGGGTAGCCGGCGAAGGCCGAGACCAGCATCAGCAGCGTGGACTCCGGCAGGTGGAAGTTGGTGACCAGTGCGTCGACCACATGGAACGGCCGACCCGGGTAGATGAAAATATCCGTGTCGCCGCTGAACGCCTTGAGCACGCCGTCGCGCGCGGCACTTTCCAGCGAACGCACGCTGGTGGTGCCCACGGCGATCACCCGGCCACCGCGAGCGCGACAGGCCGTGATGGCATCGACCACGTCCTGGCTCACTTCGAGCCACTCTTTGTGCATATGGTGGTCTTCGATCTTGTCGACACGCACCGGCTGGAACGTGCCGGCGCCCACGTGCAGGGTGACGAAGGCGCGCTCCACGCCCTTGGCGGCAATTTTTTCCAGCAGCGCTTCATCGAAGTGCAGGCCGGCGGTGGGCGCGGCCACTGCACCGGCACGCTGGGCGTAGACGGTCTGGTAGCGCTCACGGTCGGCGCCCTCGTCGGGGCGGTCGATATAGGGCGGCAACGGCATGTGCCCGACGCGGTCGAGCAGTGGCAGCACCTCTTCGGTGAAGCGCAGCTCGAACAGTGTGTCGTGGCGGGCGACCATTTCGGCCTCGCCACCGCCATCGATGAGGATGACCGCGCCCTCTTTCGGCGCCTTGCTGGCCCTTACGTGAGCCAGCACCCGGTGGCTGTCGAGCACGCGTTCGACCAGCACTTCCAGCTTGCCGCCAGACGCTTTCTGGCCGAACAAGCGGGCCGGAATGACCCGGGTGTTGTTGAACACCATCAGGTCGCCGGGGCGCAGGTACTCGAGCAAATCGGGGAATTGCCGGTGTGCCAGCACGCCGCTCGGCCCATCGAGGACCAGCAGACGGCTGCCATGGCGCTCGGCCAGTGGGTGGCGGGCGATCAGGGAATCGGGGAGTTCGAAGGAAAAATCGGCGACGCGCATGATGATGTTCGGTTCGGCAGGGCCGGGAAGTTTAGCCCAATGTGTGAAAATTGACCATGAAAGCCGATTGACCGACCAGCGGCAGCTCTCTATACTGCGCGCCACACGCCCTGATGGCGGAATTGGTAGACGCGGCGGATTCAAAATCCGTTTTCGAAAGGAGTGGGAGTTCGAGTCTCCCTCGGGGCACCATCAAAATGAAGAAAGGCCTTGATTTTCAAGGCCTTTTTTTTCGCCTGGCGTAAATTTGGCGTAACTCGGGCTGAGACCAGTGTATGGGCACAGTCTAAGCAGGCGACTTGTCACCGCTAGGGAGCCGCAAATGTCCTGGATTGATGCAGCGTTCATCTTTTTGGAAAAGGCCTGGCTTGGCACGCTCGTTGGGATCATAGGTCTCATCGCCGGCATCGTGGCCTACATTTGGAGCCGGAGACGAACCAGTCTGGGCTACGTACACCTGGGCGAGCATCTGCTCGGAGGTGCGTCCGAAAAGCTGCCCTCGGCAATCCAGGTGCAGTACAACGGCATAAACATTCCCCGCCTAACTAAGTCGGTTCTCATCCTTTGGAACAATGGCGAGAACACCGTCTTGGGTAATGACATCGTAGCCCGGGATCCTCTTCGCTTGGTCGTTGGCGACGATGGAGAAATCCTGTCCGCTTCAGTGCTAAAAGCGACTCGGGAGTTCAACGACTTTGAAATCCTCAAAAAGCCCGAGAATGCACCGAACGAGGTGGCGTTCACATTCGATTTCCTCGATGCGAATGATGGTGTCGTCGTTGAAGTTCTCCACACCAGCAGCAGTCGCAAACCTATGGTGAAAGGAACCATGCGGGGGCTTCCGAAGGGGGTTCGCAACATGGGTCAATTCGCCAGGCCGAAGCCGCAAAAGAAAAAGCGCAGCGGACCGGTAGCAGCCGCAGTGTCTGTGTTGTCGCATCCCTACGTCTTAGCATGCGCAGGCTTTCTCTTTGCTGTGTATGGCCCTCGACCAACATTTCCTAGCGATCCAAAACTCTACAACGGTGTGATGGGGGGCATGGGCGGATTCTTCGGGATGTGGGTGTTCACCACTTGGTCTGCTCGACGGAAGTATCCGAAGAGCCTCCATCTTGAGAGTCTCGAATAGTGAACTGCGGCGCTGTGATAGGCCCAATTTTCTGAACCAGGCATTTGAGCGTACACGCGACGTAGCGTCCCTATGCACGTGGAAAACCAAAATTTAGGTTGCCCCCTAAAAAGCTTGTCAGATTTGTCAGATTGTTCTTCTTACCTATGTCTAACCCTTACATCTCAAGGCCTTCAGCGTTTTTGGCCACCCGGCGTTTTTCCTGTGATCTATCGATAGCTGTGTAGAGGTCAACTTTGAGACGCTTGGTGCCTGTCAGGCTGGACAGGCTCTTTTCCAGACCCTCCAAGCTACGAGCTATTCCAATCACCGGGTCTCGCCCCAGCTCACTGGCTCCCGCATAGTCAGCCATATCCAGCGTATAGACGTTGATCTCTCTCGGTTTCTCCTTGCTGCCTCGGCGCCACGAAATCGTAACTTCGAAAGCCTTTCCCTCCAGAACGCTGATGTCAGCAAGGTAGCTTCGCAAGCCCTGTCCTGGCTTCAAAACGCTTACGCTTTCAAAAGGAATTTTTGCATCTTCCTTGCGAGCCTCACCGTTCTCAAGCGGAGGATCGAAGCAAACTTGAATGTCGTAAGCTGTAGCATTTCCTGTGTTATCCACAAGCAAGTCGAAATGCCGAAGTGACCAGCGATTAGGGCTCAGGGTCGCGACCACGTGCGGCTGATCTGATGCTTCAACCATCCTGGTGGTTTCTTTTGCAAGCAGCTTCGTCACACGCCAGAGAAATATCGTGGCGACGGCTGTCACAACTGTCGCAAGCATGCCCCCCACACTGAGCGCTGTGGTTAGCCATGATGGCTGATCGGGCATAGATTCTCTCCTGAAACGATTTCCGTAAAATTCTCCAGGATTCTAGGGTGTCCCCAGATCCTAGGACACCCCTTTTGATTGAGGTGAAGCACAATCTATGAAACGGGGAACGAACGGGGAAGGCGCCCTACCTTAAACAAAAAAAGGCCTGCTATTTGCTCGCAAGCCTTTGATTTTTATGGTGGGCCCACACGGACTCGAACCGTGGCCCAAAGGATTATGAGTTATTGGGAGCTGAAGGAGCGGTCTGTATCACACCCCTTTGTGCAAAGGTGTCCCCAGGACAGAGATGCCCGCGGCAACAGGTGGCTGCTGAGCAAACGCCATTTCTGGTGTTAGAGGTGGGGGTGTCCTCAGATTTGAAGACACCCGTCAAGTGGCACTTTCCAGCCAACCTAAACACTGGGTTCAACAACGGCGATTCGCTGGTATCACCCAGGCCGGCAGAAGTGGGCTAGGCTGCGGATTCAGCTGCTTTGGCTACTCCAGGAGAAAAGGAATGTCGAAGATCAGCGTAGCTGCACCGCTCGTGAATGGTGATCTGTGGGACCCACTGGAGCAGGACGCATCTTGTGAGGACGTTGTGACGCTGATATGCGGGGATGATCTACGCCCACCGCCCAACAGCGTGGTGATCAAGCTGACCACCGACTCCGGCAAGCAGGTCGAGGTATGGATTCCGAATTCGGACAGCGGCACAGCCAGCGTACGCGTAGATGGCAAGTCGATCTGAGCCCCGCCTGGTCACCCGGCCAAATGTGAGTAGGATTGTGAGTAGGCTTTAGGCCGCACCTTTAAACACCTCCTAATCCCATAGCCCATAGAGCAATGTTCGAGTCTCCCTCGGGCACCAATACGTGTACACAGCTGTCTAACGACGGCTACGCAATACCCTTAAAGCCCGCTAAATGCGGGCTTTTTGGTATCTGGGGTTCCGCCCCTTCCCTTGTCAGCCATTCTCTTTTGGTACTTTTTCTGTACAGATTCCAGCTCGAGGATTGGAGGTGTACAGATATGCCCCTGACCACCTTGCAAATCAAAGGCTCCAAACCGACGAACAAGCAATTCATGCTTGGTGAGTGAGGACATCGCACAGTGAGAAATGTCCACACGGCCTGGCCCCATTGCAGCCCCTCGACATCCGGCTGAATCGGCCAACGACTCTTCTGCTATCGCCCTGGCGGGCTGGTGCAGCCTGCTTTGGATGCACCGTCTGCGCTAAAGGACGTTGATCCTCGTCGGCGACCGCGGGTCGGGGACGCCAGCCAAGCCAAAAGAGGCCTGTGGGCCCCCAACGCACTCAGTATCGCCCTCGGCTCAGTTCGCATGCGGCAAAGCCTGAACCTTCTCCGGCGGTTTGATCGAACCGATGTAGACAGCAAAGATCGTCAACAACGCACCGCACACCTGCAACGCCGAACTGGCCTTGCCCAGGAATGTCACGTCGATGAAGTACGTGATCACCGGTTCCAACAACAGGATCAACCCGGCCAGCCCCAGACTGATGCTGCCAATCGAACGGTTGACCAGCATCCACCCTACGAACTGCACCAACACCCCGTAGATGATCAGCATCACCCACGTCTGGCTATCGACGATCGCCAGGCTCTCGCCGTTGACCACCGCGTAGGCCAGCAGCACCAAGGCGGCCCAGATACTCAGGTTGAGCATCTGGGCGATCTTGTCACCGCCACCGTCAGGCAACTGCGTGTTGACCTTCAGGAAATAGACGCAAATGGCATAGGCAAGGCCCGACAATACGCCATACACGACCCCCTTGATGCCCACGGCGCTGGTCATTTCAGGTATCAGCAGCAGATACAGCCCAACGAACGCGAGGGTGATGGAGATCAGGAAGTAAACCGAAGGCCGCTCCTTTAGCAAGTACATACCCAACACGGTCATGAAGAATACCTGGCAGTTGGTGAGGATGGAGCCAATGCCAGGCCCCACAACATAGATACTCTGGTGCCAAAGCACCAGATCGATCGCCAGAAACACCCCTGCCAGCCCGGTATAAAGTTGCGCCCGGTAACTTTCCAGCAGAACCGGAATCCGCCGCACCTTGAGCAACAGGAAAAACAGCACCGAAGCGAACAGCATCCGGTAGAACCCTGCTCCGCCAGCGCCGATGTTGGCGAATGCCACTGCCAGCGCCGAGAGGCTGAGCATCAACCCACCGACTGTCAACTCGGCAATGGCCCGCTTGTTATTAATCGACATGCGCAACTCCATTGATGAATTCCAGCGTGTCGGCGTCATTACCCGGAGTACTGAAAGTGGCGTGTTCCAATACCTGCTGCATCGCCTCGAAGATGGCATCCAGCCCGGCCTGGAACACCTGCAGGGGAATATTCAGGGCAGGCATGAGTTTGAGCACCTGGTCTTTCGGCCCGCAGCGCTCGATGATCAGCCGGCGCGCAAAGCAGGCGCGCATGACTTCGGCAGCCAGTGCTGGCTCATTGAACTCAATCCCGTAGAACAGGCCCCGTCCGCGCACCTGCTTGATGTGCTGCGCGAAACGCACGTTCAGCTCGGCCAGCCAACCTTTCAATATCGCCTCGGTGGCCTGGATATGTTCGATCAGGCCCTCATCGCTCCAGTACTCCTGCAGCGTCTTGGTCGCTGCAACGAAGGCAACGGTATTGCCGCGGAACGTGCCGTTGTCTTCACCCGGCGCCCACTGGTCCAGCTCCGGGCGGTGCAGGAGCAGAGCGAGTGGCAGGCCGTAGCCGCTAAGGGACTTGGACAGGCAGACCATGTCCGGGACGATGCCCGACGGCTCGAAGCTGAAGAACGTACCGGTACGACCGCAGCCAGCCTGGATATCGTCGATGATCAACAAAATCCCGTGGTCGGTGGTCAGCGAGCGCAACCGCGTTAACCACTGGCTCGAGGCAACGTTGATACCGCCCTCGCCCTGCACGGTTTCAACGATCACCGCAGCGGGCAAGTCCATGCCGGAACTGTTGTCGTTCAGCAGACGCTCGAAGTACGCGATCGAGTCCAACCCTTCCAGGTAACCATCGTAGGGCATGCGGAAAACATAAGGGTCAATGCCCGGCTGACGATTGTCGCGATTGCCCGTCAACCCAAGGGATGTGCTGGACATACCATGGAAGCCATTGGTGAAGGCCACAACAAAACGCCGCCCAGTCACCTTGCGCGCAAGCTTGACGGCGGACTCCACAACACTGGTACCGGTGGGTGAGGTGAATTGCATCTTGTAAGGCAGGGCACGCGGCTCAAGAATCAGCTTGCGGAAGTTGAAGATGAACTCCTGCTTGGCTCGACTGTGCATGTCCAGCGCGGCCTGAATGCCGTCACGTTGCAGGTAGTCGATCACGGCAGCCTTTACCGCAGTGGGGTTATGGCCGTAGTTGACCGAACCCGCACAGCTGAGAAAGTCGATGTACGAGCGCCCCTTGAAGTCGTACAGGTAACTGCCTCTCGCTTGATCGAAGATGACAGGAAAGCTTCGGCAGTAACTCCGTGCCTGAGACTCTACGTTTGCAAATATGCCTAACTCATCCATTACCGATGCTTCCATTGCAGCCTACTCACACAAAAATATTGTTGACCGTTCTTTGTCGCCGTCACTCAGGCGATTTTTTGCGCAGTGCTGGTGTAGCCCAACTGCTCGCTGAGCGAATTGAAGATGTCGCGAGCGCGCAGCGACAGCAGGCTGAATGAGCCGGCATCGCCATAACCGTGGGAAGATTCGCACAGCCCGTTGAGGTAAAGCGCGGGCATGTCGTGGCCTTTGCGGGGCTCCAGGCGGTAGTCGCGACCGATGCAAATCACGCCATCCGAGCTGCATTGCAAGTGTTGGGCAACACCCTGCAGGATCGCCGGGAACGGCTCGTCCTGCGCGCCGGTTCCCAGATTGCGAAAGCCCGTGGCCAGGACAATGGCGTCCAGCCCTTGAACGTATTCGACCGCCTGGTCCTGCACGCTGTGCAGAACCACCGTATGTCCCTCGGCGGTGGGCAGGCACGCTTGGACTTCGCTGAGGTTCTTGATGATGACGCGTTGCTTGCCTTGCAACTTGTCCTCATACATGCCCACGTACAACTCGGAAATCACATCCGCGTCTGCGGCCGAATAGTTGGTGTAGTGCAGATGGCGGTTGATGTTCTTCTTGGCGGCCGGCGTGCTGTTGTAGTACTGGTCGACGAATTCCGGGAAATACACATGCTCGCTGAACTGGCTAGTGTCTTTGAGGCGGAAGCCGTAGCCACGCTGGATATTGAAAATTTCAAGCGCGGGGTAACGGTGGCGCAGGTGCAGGATGATCTCGATTGCACTCTGGCTGCCGCCCACTACCGCCACACGCTTCAACTCGCCCTGCGCATCCAGTTGTGCGAGCCGCGCGAGGTATTGCGTGAGGTGGAAGACCCGCTCTGGCGCACAGTCGGCGAACACCGCAGGGATGGCCGGCGTACGCCCCGGGGCGACCACCAGGGAGCGTGCGAGGTACTGATTGCCGGCCTCGGTTGCAATGCGATAGAGGCTGCTGGCCGGATCGTAGCTGACCGCGACCACTGTCTGGTTGTAGGCCACCTCGCGGGAAAAGAATCCGGCGACCCAGCGCACGTATTCCGCGAACTCACTGCGCAGCGGGAACTCGAGCCCCAGGTTCAGGTGCTCGAACAGCCGGTTGTTTTCAAACAGGAAGTTGGTGAAGGTGTATCGGCTTCTCGGGTTGCGCGGGGTTACGAGGTCGCGGCTCGGATGGTTCTGGATATCGCTGCCCGCCAGCATCATTTCCGGCTGCCAACGGGTACCGTCCTGGCGCTCCAGGAACAGTCGGCTACCAGTAAAGCCCAATTCTTCCAGCGCAATGGCCAATGCGATGTTGGCGGGTCCGAAACCGATGCCGATCACGTCATAAACTTGCTGATCAGCAGCACTTACACTACGGATACTCATGTTCCCTTCCCTGTCGGACAGATAAAGCCACACTCGGCAAACAGAAAAGCACCACGCGCTTTTCTGTTCCGGCGATTACTAATTTTTTTATGTCTGAAGCGTTTACAAAAGTTGCGCTTTAAACTTCTGCAGCTGCTTTTTCCAGCCACTGCTGAACCGGGCCGTAAGCCAGCACCTGATCCACGTAACTTTGCAGCGCCGGCGGCACGCTGATGCCATAACGGCGCAAGCGAAACACCACAGGGGCGAACATTGCGTCCACGATGCCGAACTGGCCGCAGAGGAATGTGCTGGACTGGCTCGCCGCTCGCAGGCCACCCCAGATAGAGAAGACCCTGGCGATATCTGCCTGGGTTTCCTCAGTCAACGGGCCTGCATCGTCGCCAGTGCCGAGGCCGAACGACATCTGGGTGCGCAGGTGGGTGAAGCCTGAGTGCATTTCCGCGGCTGCGGCGCGCGCCAGCGCCCTGAGCCCGGCATCCTGGGGCCACAGGTTGGCATCGGGGAGGGTTTCGGCGATGTACTCGCTGATGGCCAGACTGTCGTTGATCACGACGTTGCCCAGCAACAATGCTGGGACTTTGCCAGAAGGCGAGTACTTGCCAATCTGCCGGTGGGTATCAGGCTGTTCCAGCTTGACCTGAACCGTGTCGAATACAGCGTCCGCCGTCACCATCACCAGCCACGCACGCAGCGACCAGGACGACTTGTTGAAGTCCCCGATAACCAGTTTGTCCGTCATATCCTTTCCTAGCGTTTTTTGTGGAATAGGTGCTAACTTTACGGCCGCTTTTTTCACCCGTATTGCACAAAACTGGACAGGTCATGGAAAAGACAGAAGACCTAAAAAACCCTCCTAATAGTAAGGATTTCGTGCACTTCTGGCGCATTCCCGAAGGCAACTGCGAACTCTTGTCAGCGCGCTATACCACTCAGTCTTTCGGTCGGCACTCACACGACCGCTATGCAGTAGGGGTGATAAACGGCGGGGTTGAAAAGCTTTACTACCGCGGCGGCTACGCCTTGGGTGGGGTGGGCAGTGTTGTCACGATCACGCCCGGCGAGATACATGACGGCCTGCCCGGCCGCGACAATGGCTGGATGTACCGGATGCTCTATCTCGATCCGGACTGGGTAAACCGTGCGGTGTTTCAGGGCCGTGTGGCCAGCGATCACATCCATCTTTTTCAAGAGGCGCTCAGCTCGAGTCCGGACTTTGCCCACACCTTCCTTCAGTTGCACCAACTGATTGAACTAACGCCACCTGGCCTGCAGCGCGAATCGATCCTGCTGGAGCTGGTGTGCCAGGTGTTCGAACGCAGCGGAGCCCCCGCCCTGTCAGCCCTGCCATCAGAGCAGCAGGCGGTAAAACGGATAAAACACAAGCTGGAAGACGATTTCGACCAGGACATTACCCTGGAGGCCTTGGCCCGGCTAGTCAACCTCGAGCCGCTGTACCTGATTCGTGTCTTCAAGAAGCACGTTGGTGTTTCGCCCCACAGCTATCAAATTCAAAGGCGCATCGCACATGTTCAGAAGCTGCTGCGCGCGGGTGCCAGTCTGACGGAAGCGGCATGTGCGGGTGGCTTCTTCGATCAAAGCCACATGGCGCGCGCCTTCAAGAAAGTGGTTGGAATGACACCCGGGAGCTTTCGCAACAGCGGAGTTCCACGAACGGCCACCTGACCCTGGCTCTGCTGAATAGCGTCTGGGCTGGTCAACCATGCGCCACATTGAAGACGCCAAATACCTAGTCTACCCGCTTATTACCGCCAGTTAACGCGGCTGCGCACACAAGCGCGAATGGTAGTTGCCGCTCTGCAACTGAACACATGACTTCAAACTATTGGCACACTTAATCATCGAACCACTTATCGGATAATTGTCCATCGAACCCCAGCAAGTTTCGCCAACGCCCAACCAAGACCGAAGAGCTTGCCAAATTACGATGATGTTTAAAAATTTATGCGCATGGGGAAATATTCATTAAAAAACAACAATACAAAGATAGTTAAAAGTTACCCTCGGGGGCATCAAAATCCGGAAAAAGCCGGCGGTATGGTCGTTTCTTTTCGCCTCGCAACAACCACCCTTCGTCTTGACGCCACCGCCACGGCGCCGGGCCTCGCCCCGATACCCCGATTCTATTGGCTACCCTTCTGATTAGCCCTTAAGCTGTCATTCGTCGGATATATCACGAAAGCATTGTCCAAATAATGGCACTTAGCCATAGTTGCGCACTCTTCCCCTCAATCCTGTGTGAACCATGAAAGCTATAGCGCCCTGTGTGGCAGCAATGATGCTGCTGGGTGGGTGCAATGGAGTGCCAACGTCGTACGTTTCCGATCCCGTCTACAGCCAGGCATTCGTGGTCACCTCCGGTGCTCCGCTGCCAATGCTGCTGATGGCCAGCGCCATCCAGTGGAACGAGGATTACGCAGTAACCGCCAAACACACCCCCTTCCTGCCCAACGTGGTTCACGAAGGCCTCGGTGATGTGGTGTTCTTCAAGCACAAGGCTGCGACGGTACCGGCCTGGCGCCAGTACGTGCCGGGCGAGGCCGTGACGGCGGTCGGCTACAACAGCTTGATGATGCCCATGCAAGGCAAGGGCCATGCCCTGCCGTCGCTGGTTCGGCTGGAAGGTACGCCTGGCAGTGTCTTCTACTCGGTACACGATGGCCCGATCACCAAAGGCATGTCGGGTGGGCCGGTGTTTGCCGACGATGGCAAGGTCGTAGGCATCAACGTGGCCATCATCCCGACCAGCGAGATCGACGCTGGCAGGCGCCCCGACCTGATCGGCAAGGAACGCATCAGCGTGTTCATGTCGTTCAACGAGATCGACAAGGAGTGGCGGCGCTATCAGTACCTGCTGGCACGCAAGGCCAAGCCGAGGGCGCCGGCCGCGGTCAAAGGCTACGTGGCGGTGGCCGCCAAGCCGTGAATCGGGGCGCGGTGCTGGATGGAAAGCGGCCTAGGATGTGAGGCTGATGGCCTCTTCGCGGGTAAACCCGCTCCTACAGGGCCTGCGCGGGATTAGTGCCTGCGCTCGGGAGGTCTGAGTGCCATGTTTCAATCACGACACCGCCGGCCTGCTGCTCTATCCACAGCTGGGCTTCACACCATTCGGCATCATCAAGTGGCCACCCAATCGTATCCTTATGGATACACCCGCTCAAGGGTGGCGAACCTTCGGCGCCCCTCGACGTCCCATCCTGCATCCCCCGCGTTCCGAGGTACCCCCGCGTGAAAGACGTCATCGCCCGCAAGTACCGCCTGGTGGTGAAGACCATCGGCTACATCGGCTGGTCGCTGTTCTGGCTGCTGATCTGGGATGTGCTGGTCACCATCGACTTCATGCTGTTCTTCAACAGCAAGTTCACCTTACCGCTGATCCCATTGACCCTGCTGGGTTCTGCGCTGGTGGTGCTGGTGAGCTTTCGCAACAGCAGTGCCTACAACCGCTGGTGGGAAGCACGCACGCTATGGGGCGCGCTGGTGAACAGCTCGCGCAGTTTTGCCCGGCAGACGCTGACCCTGATCGATGACACGGACGACGGCCTGAACCCGGTCAAGGCCACCCTGCTGCGCCGGCATGTCGCCTATGTGAACTGCCTGGCGGCACACCTGAAAGGTGAACCCTGCCCGGAGGAACTGATGGCTTTTATCCCGCCGGCGGAGTTCGAACGGCGCAACCGCTCGAACAACTTCGCCAACGACATCCTCAGCGGCTCGGCGGCCCTGCTGGCCCGGGAATACCAGGCCGGGCGGCTGGACAGCATTCGCCTGGCGCGGCTGGAGGCAACCCTGGTGGACCTGTCCAATGCCCAGGGCGGCATGGAGCGGATTGCCAATACGCCGCTGCCGTACCCTTACGTGTATTTTCCGCGCCTGTTCATCACCTTGTTCTGCCTGATCGTGCCGGTGGGGCTGGTGGAGTCGCTGGGCTGGTTCACACCGCTGGCGTCGACGGTGGTGGGGTTCATGTTGCTGGCCATCGAGCGGATCGGTACCGACTTGCAGAGCCCGTTCAGGTTCAGTGAACACCAGATCCAGATGGACACCATCTGCGAGACGATTGAGCGCAACCTGGAATCGATGCAGCGCGAGGCGCAGTGTGGCGAGGTTGTGGGAGCCTGATGGATTTTGGGGCTGCCTTGCGGCCCTGGCTATCGGTCAGGCCCGCACATAACGCTGGCGCAACACATCACTGAGCAGGTCCACCAGCAACACCAGCACCAGCATGCCAAGGATCACCGTGCTGGCCTGGGCTTCCTGGAACAGGCTCAAGGTGGTGTACAGCAT
>NZ_QJRK01000062.1:0-34971 GCF_003205245.1 Pseudomonas sp. MB-090624
TCTTGCTGGAATTAGCGAAGGAAACATGCACCAGCAGTAGGTGAAGCATCAACCAGATAATCCGATGAGATGCCGGTCTGTCTCACTCTCATGCAAAGGTAAGATCAACCATTTAATCCGCTTACCCGATTATCTGAGGCCCCAGTATGGCTACCAAATCGACCCCGCTCTACGGACGTATTACCTCTGCGCAGGTCCTCGAAGTGCTCAAATACAGCAGCGGTAGTGACCTCAAAACCCAGCAGGCCCAGCTCACTGCTACCTGCAATCAGCTGGAGCAGCTCAGTACCCCCAGTATCGGCCTTAGCGAGCTCCTGGATATGGAGGACCGCGACCTGCTTAAGCGGGCTGCAGTTCTCCTGCGCGACCTTAACCGTCACGTTGAGCGGGCAAAAGAGGTACGGGTTGAACTCGAAAAACGAGAAGACAAGGCGCGTAAAGCCTATTTGGTAGCAATCAGCGGGCTGATCGCGAAGCGCTTCCCTTCAGTCACCGATGAGACTCCCGGGCGAGCTGAGCAATTGTTGGAGATCATGGAGCTTCATCTGGCCTTATTCGACTGCAACTACCTGGAAGACTATTACGAGGGGGGCTTTCGTCGCAATTCGGGCGGGATTTTGACCGTTTCGAGAGTGGCGAGGAGACACTTACTCAGGCGGTAAACGGCGCTGCGCAGAACTTGCGGTACGACCTTGGGCAACGGTTGGGCTATTCGAGCAAGCAACCCGATCCAGCAAAAGCACTGCAGGCTGTGATCGAGGAGGCCGATCGGCTGCGCCCAGCAGCCAAGGCAAAGAATCAGGGGTTGTTTCAACGCATCGAGCGCGTGTTGGCAAGGGAGCAAACCATCCGCATCACTGCCGATCCACACCAGTCGTAACTGACTTGCTCACTGATTGAGTTCAACCCGCGCTGGGCGGGCTGATGGTTCACATGCTGTCGATGAATGCCGCTACACGTTCCACTGTCGGTTTACTCAGTCGGTGGTAGTCCACGAAGTGGAAGAACCCGTCTTCCTCATCGAGCTGGGCGAGCTCATCAGCGTTGAACGACCAGCGCTGGCCACCGTGCTCAAATTCCTGCCAGTCATCGTGGGTAGCTGTTTCGGTTAATCGGGTACTCACGTTCCTTGCCCTCCTCCAAGCTTAGGGCTTGCAGCTGGTGTGTGCGATCAGCCAGCCATGTGGAGCCGCTGTTTCTGCAGGGGCCGGCACCATTTGAAATGTACAAGTATGACCCCCAGGCGCCGATGCAACGACTGTCGCAGTCAGCGCTGTTTGCTGCAGTACATGTACTTCCACGACCTCCTCGGTAACGTCATAGAACTGTGCGGTAAGGTTCGCTGCGATGCCGCTGTAAAACACATCGTAAAATGAGAAAATACGGTTAGTTTCTAGAGATCAATGAGAATGAAGAAGGCTCTGCCCACTTTGCCGGTCCGCAGCATCGGCGTTAGCGGTCGTAGCGTCACAGGCATCGTACCGCTGATGGGTCGGTTTGAATCGACCCTCGAGCGCGACCTAATGGAGCTTGTCCGCTTCGATCGCCGCGTCAGCAGCTTCCTACCTCAGCCCGTTAGGATCGAATACAAGGGCGATGCCGGTGAGGAGCGGTCGTACACGCCCGACGGCCTCATCACATTCCAGGAATCGGCGTCATCACCGCCGCCAATCCTTTATGAGGTCAAATACCGAGCGAATTTTCGCGAGCAGTGGCGAAACCTGTTGCCCAAATTTCGCGCGGCAAAATCGTACTGCGCTGAGCGCGGGTGGCGTTTTGAGGTCTACACGGAACGGGAAATCCGCACGCCATATCTGGATAACGTCAAATTTCTTTGGCCGTTTCGAAGCCGAGAGCCTGGCCCGCTTCAGCGCGCCCAAGTCGTGGGTGTATTTGAAAGCTACAACTTGATCAGTGTGGGCAACCTCCTTGGAATGCTTGCTCCTGATCCCAAGCAGCGCGGTGAGCTGATCCCCGTGTTGTGGAACCTGATCGCAAAGGGCGTCGTTTGTTGCGACCTGAATATTCCGTTAAGCATGACGAGCGAGCTCCACAGATTCGACAGCGCAAATAGCGTGGTCAGTTGCGCCGTGTTCTTGGCCAAGCCGCGAAAGCGAGTCTTCACATAGCCGAACTGGCGTTGGATCACCCGGAACGGGTGCTCCACTTTCGCACGTACTTGCGCCTTGGCCTTTTCGATCTTGCGCTTGGCTTTGTATAGTACGCTGCGTTTACTCAAGTGTTTGTAGGTGCTGCGGCGGGCAGCGATTGCCATATCACCTGGCGCCCCTCGTGTTCAGGCCGCTTTTCCACGCCTGTGTAGCCCGCATCCGCACAGACGACATTCTCTTCGCCATGCAGTAGCTGAGCGACCTCCGTCACGTCAGCTACGTTCGCGGCAGTGCCGTGAACGTGATGTACCAGGCCCGACTCAGCATCGGCACCAATATGCGCCTTCATGCCGAAGAAGTACTGGTTGCCTTTCTTCGTCTGGTGCATTTCCGGGTCGCGTTTGCCTTCCTTATTCTTGGTCGAACTGGGGGCGTGGATGATCGTGGCATCGACGATCGTGCCCTGGCGCAGCGACAAGCCTTTGTCTCGCAGGTACGCGTTGATGGTTTCCAGAATACACGCCGCCAACTGGTGCTTCTCCAGCAGATGCCGGAAGTTCATGATCGTCGTGTCTTCGGGGATCGGGGCGCTGAGCGTCAGTCGAGCGAACTGGCGCATCGAGGTGATCTCGTACAACGCTTCCTCCATAGCGGGGTCGCTCAGTGAAAACCAGTTTTGCAGCAGATGAATGCGCAGCATGGTTTCCAATGGATAGGGTTTGCGACCGCCACCTGCCTTTGGGTAATGCGGCTCGATCAATGCGACCAGTCCGCTCCACGGTACGACCTGTTCCATCTCGGCCAGGAAACGCTCACGACGGGTTTGCTTGCGCTTACCGGCATATTCGAAATCGGAGAAGCTCATCTGACTCATGGGCAAGACTTCTTGGCGTGGATGAACGGAGCGCTATTTCAGCACAGGTCCGGCTGCCTGTGCTGACTTGATCGGAGAGTCCCTAAACACCCTGCCTAGTGAAAAACTTGTGGGGGTGGATGCAGCGTCAACACCCTCCGTCGCTACAAACCAAGTACCGATTTCAGGTCGATTTCTGGGGGCACTGCGGTGTCGAACTTGTAGCCCTTAATGACCAGGTTGTAGTGCGAGGCCAGCAGGGCCTTAGCCGATTCGCCATCTTTAAGTTCGAGGCAGTCGACCAGACGGGAATGCTCATTTCGTAGCTGACAGTAGTCGAATCCTGAACGGTACAAGGCATTGATAAGCGCTTCTTGGCGTCGAAGCTGGGTATGGATTTGATTCAGGATGTCGTTCTGCAGAAACGAAATGAGTAGCGAGTGAAACTGCCGGCCAAGCTGGTCGCCAAGATCGTGGTCGTGGTTTTCGAAGGCAACTCGCTCCTTCAGGGTATGAGCCCGTAAAGTTTCTAGATCTTTTTCACTGATGCTGCGGGTCAACTGGTCAATGACCCCACTTTCCATGACCAGCAGCATTTGATACAGCTGGTAGGCGTCATCGAAGGTGGGGCAGGCAACTGTTGAGGAGCGTTTAGGCGAGACCACTACCAGCCGATCCTGTGACAAGCGTATCAACGCTTGCCTTACAACGGTGCGGCTTACTTCGAACAGCTCAGCGATGTCCCGCTCGTTCAGCTTGGTCCCTGGCGGTAGTCGGCGATGATAGATGGCGTCTGAAATAGCGGAAACAATTTTTTGAGTGAGCATGGCACCAGCTATCAATGGAAGTTAGCAGCCGGGTAGCCTATCACACCGCCTTCTCCGGCGGGATTGGCACTGTCTTGGGGAGCCTCCGCAGAAAATGGTCCGAAAAGGGGCGTTTTGGTCGAAAAGCCCAACATAAAATCCCGGCGCAGCCCTCAGAAACCTGATCACCGAGACAGCTTGTGGATCTGGCATGAAGGATGCTTGCGTCAGATGGCTACTGGTATACCAGATATCCAATCTGGCATTTCAGTGTCTACTTCGACTACTAGCTCCAGCCAGTTGCCATAAGCAAGGAGCCCCACAGCGCAGGTCTGTATGAAGAACTCTCCACCTAGAAATAATGCGCGCTTCATTTCAATGCTCTTAATGGCATGCCAGCACGTAATGGTGATGTACGCCGGTGCCGTGGCGATTCCATTGGTGCTGGGTGCGGCGCTTGGATTGTCTAAGGCCGACATCGCTTTTCTAATCAACGCCGACCTATTCGCGTGCGGGATCGTCACGATCATTCAAGCGTTAGGTGTGGGGCCAATAGGTATTCGCATGCCTGTAATGATGGGGGTAACGTTCACAGCTATTGGCCCCATGATTGCAATCGGTTCCGACGCTACAGTGGGCTTGTCGGGAATCTTTGGGGCTACCATCGCTGCTGGTTTGTTCGGCTTGGCTGTCGCGCCATTGGTGGGGAAACTCCTGCGTTTTTTCCCGCCCGTGGTGACGGGAACAGAGATCGTCGCAGTAGGACTTTCGCTAATGTCCGTAGCTGCCGCTTGGTCTGGCGGCGGCTTTGGGAATCCGGACTTTGGTCGACCTCTCTACCTTGGAATCGCTGCCGCAGTGTTGGTCTGTATTCTGCTAATTGTGCGGTATGCCAAGGGTTTTCTGAATAACATATCTGTACTTCTAGGGCTAGTATTTGGGTTCGCAGTGGCTGCGGTGGCGGGTTTAGTAAGCCTGGAGGGGATTCAGGAAGCACCAGTGTTCGGGCTTATCAAGCCCTTTCATTTCGGCATACCGACCTTCCATATCTGGCCAATCGCAGCCATGTGCATCGTGATGCTGGTCACCTTCATCGAGTCCACCGGAATGTTCATCGCCCTAGGCGAGATAGTAGAGAAACCAATGGACGAGCGAACGCTGGTTCGGGGTTTTCGTGCTGATGCTGCAGGCACTATGATTGGCGGCATATTCAACACGTTCCCTTACACCTCCTATGCGCAGAACATAGGCCTGGTGAGTATCACCGGGGTACGGAGCCGTTGGGTTTGCGCTTTTGCCGGAATGATACTGATTGTGCTTGGGTTATTTCCGAAGGTCGCGTATTTCGTCGCCTCCATACCTCCTTTTGTGTTGGGTGGTGCGGGCATTGTAATGTTCGGCATGGTGACTGCTAGCGGGATGAAGGTCTTGGCTCGGGTAGACTTCAAGAAAGTGGGCAACCTTTATATAGTGGCGATCAGCCTTGCGGTAGGCCTGCTGCCGGTAGTGTCTCCGCAATTCTTCAATAAGTTACCGTCTGCGTTAGGGCCTATTCTTGAAAGTCCTATTCTACTAACCGCGATCGTCGCCACTCTCCTTAATTTGTTCTTCAATGGAGTAGCTGCGAAACCAATGCGTCAAGGATCCGAATCAACTCCTGCTCAATCGCAAACTCTATAAAGTAGAACTCAGTAATGTTGATAAATGTTTTAGAAAATATGAAGTGGTACCTGCCTTAATGCTCCCAGGTCAGGATTGCGCTTAGCGACCGTTATCGGTCGCTTTTTTTTGCCTCTGAAACTCCCGATTATTATGGGGCGCGGCCGCACCATCACGTTGCAAGAGAGAGAGATTATCCCGCACCGTAATACGCCGCCATTTATTTATATGCTCTCACACAGCGCAAAAGATTTTTTTATGTGTTGATTTCGTCGGTAAAATCTGCGCAATAGAGTGTTTGGCTGGCCCCATACTTGCTATGTATAAATAGCTGATCGCTCGGTCAGTTTTATATATTGGAGGTAAGATGGAAGTTAATAAGTTGGTCGCTGCGGTAGGCTCTGCTGGGCTGCTGGGTATCACTTGTCTCCCACTATCTGCATTTGCAGACATGAATTGGCATAGCGACAGCCTTACATACCAATATGGTAAAGAGTTCAAAGTCGATGCCAAGACTGTTCAGACCATCACCTATGAACATTTTAGCGATTGGTCGTGGGGCGACGTGTATTTTTTCATTGATAACAACTGGTATCCAGGAGGTGGGACCTACAATGACGGGCATCATTCTATCTACAGTGAGACGGCGCCGCGTCTTTCACTTGGCAAAATGTTCAACAGCAACCTTGCCTTTGGTCCGATCAAGGATGTGCTAATCGCAACAAGCATTGAATGGGATAAGAACGACCGGAACGGTTCACACGATCAGGTCAATTATCTACTAGGCCCGGGATTTGATCTCGCTCTTCCAGGATTCGATTATTTCCAGATAAATTTCTATTACCGCAAGCCAGATGGCGGCGCCGCGCCCTCTGGTCAATGGCAGATTACTCCAAGCTGGGCTTATACGATTCCGATGGGACGCTCCGATCTAGTTATCGATGGTTATTTGGACTGGGTAGTCAATAACAAGGGGAGCTACCATCGCAATTTGCTCTTCAATCCCCAGGTAAAATATGACATTGGCAAGTATCTAGGCTATAAAGCGAAGCACTTCTATGCAGGTATCGAGTATAATAATTGGTCTAACAAGTACGCCATTAAGAGTACCAAGGAGTTCAATACCAATCAGAATGTGACAAGCCTGATTGTGAAATACTATTTTTAACTATAGTGGCGGGCTGGTAGTTCGCCATTTATAGTTGGCAGAGCCAGAAATTAAAAAGGCCACCCGAGGGTGGCCTTTGCATTCCGGCGAGTGATTATACCGTGGCTTTGGTGACGCCGAACGTCTTGTCGAACATCGCAGCAATGTGCCCCCCAACCGTGATAGGTGCCGGGTAGGTAGTGTCAGGCTTGCGAAGTGACGGTACTACTTCGACCTCGTAGTAGTAATCCAGGTCAAAGAAGGTAGGAATCGAGTAACGCGCGGCGTCTTGTCTCGCGTTGAAGACCCGATGCATGGTGGAGTGATACAGGCCATCCGTTAGCAACGGAACCATGTCGCCCAGATTCACAACGAAAGTACCATCAATGTAGGGGGCTTTCAGCCATTCCCCGTCGGCATTACGTACCTCCAGACCACCCACTTCATCCTGCAGCAGGAGAGTGATTAGACCCCAGTCGGTGTGTGCGCCGGCACCCAGCTGATTTTCACGAGCATCGGCCGGCTGACTTGGATAGTGAAGCATCCGAGTGATGATCATTGGTTCCTTGAGACCTTCGTCGAAAAAGTCTTCAGGCAGTTGCAGTGATAGCGCGAGTAAGCGAACCAGCCTACGGCCGAGTAGATCCATGTACTGCATGTAATCTTCGGTATGCTGACGAAAACGTGGATTCCCTTCTGGCCATTGATTGGGGCCATGGTAAGGAGTCTTGCGCTGAACATGGGGATGCGCCTCGGTTAGCTCTCGCCCCAAAAGGAACCCTTCCTTCAAATCGGGTGGCGAACCCTCGTCCAAGGTTTGTGCCGCGATAGGCTCATAGCCACGCAGACAACTCGATTTCTTAGAGTTAATTCGCATCTTATCTTCAAGCGGAGTTCGGAAATAATCTTTGGCCACCGCGAATTGCGCCTGTTGCAGCTCTAACGGAACGCCGTGGTTTTTAATGTAAAAAAAACCAGTCTGTCGAGCAGCTTTATGAATTTCCCAAGCTACTGCCTTGCGTTTTTCAATATCGTGAGAAAAGCTGTCGAGCAAATCGATAACAGGAATGTTTTTTGCCACTGATGGCGGGGTGTAAATGACCATTTCCAAGCCTCATTCAGCCAAATGTTTTAGTAGCAAGGCAGCGTTTCAAATTGAATCGGTTCGGCACGAATTTTCGGGCGCCGATGCTCGGCTCGGCGCTTCGCCCAGTGCCAATCCTGATTAGTGCGGTGCGTCTCCTGCTGGGAAAATCCCCGACATTACTGTAAATCCAGGAACTCGCTTGACTGCATCCAGCCACAAACGTACGGAGGGATAATCTTGCAGGCATAGTCCTGCTTCGTCGGCCATCGCTACATACGGAAAACAGGCAATGTCAGCCACAGTCGCATGTGCCAACGGGCATAAATAATTGAAGCCCTGTTGACGCTGCATCCAAAGATGCTTATCCATTACATTCAGCAGATCGTAAGCGCGAGAGCGGCAACTCTCAGCATCGAAGTCGTACATGAAAAGCTCGTGCAACCGAGCAGCTGAGATGGACCCAGTCAAACTGTCCGCGAATGCTAGCCAGATCTGGATATCTCCAAGCACGTCGGGGCGATTGACCGGATACCATTGACGCGTCGAGTCATACATCGCAGCGAGATGAACCAATATCGCCTGGGAGTCTCGAATGGTTTTTTCACCATCCTGCAAAACTGGCAATTGCCCCATCGGATTAATTCTCAGAAATGCTGGGGTTTTATGTTCCCGCCCTGGGTAAAACTCCACAACCTCGGTCTTGTATTTTAGACCTAGAATCGACATCATTAATCGGACTTTGAAGCAATTGCCAGACAACTCGAAATCGTAAAGTTTTAACATGGGGCACCGATTAAATATTCAACACCAGCTTCTTGGAATTACAGCCCGACACACATGGCATGATTAGCTTCCCACTTTCCTTCTCTTTGGCGGAAAGGTAGACGTCTTCATGATTTATATCGCCACTGATAACAGGGGTGACGCAAGCCCCGCAGACGCCTTGCTCGCAGGAGTAATCTATTGTTATGCCGTGATCCAGACACGCCTTTAGAAGTGTTTGCCCTGGTTCGACGGTGAACTCTTGGCCTGTAGAATTTATTGCGACTTGGTACCCGGTCGTTGTGGTGGCGGGGCCTGAGCCTGTGGAAGGCGTCAGACCAAAGTACTCGAAGTGAATCTGCTCTGGGGTAAACCCCGCTTGCTGAGCAACTGTAGCCACCAACTCGATCATCTGTTGTGGACCACAAACGTACACATCGTGCTTGTCGCTATCCACCGACTGCAGCAGTTCAGTGATCGTTCGTTGGGTCCCAAGGACATCCAATCCTAGATAAGGTGGATGATCACTGGCCAAGGTAGCGATTCGATCCGGGAAGGCGATATGTTGCTCACCTCGCGCCAGGTAATGAAAACCATAGGGGCGCCCTACGTACTGCAGATGCAAAGCCATCGCCAAGATCGGTGTGACCCCAATGCCACCCGCGATCAGCAATGGTGTGCGGCCAGGCGGCTGTAGGATGAACTGGTTTCGTGGTAGTGAGACCAGGATTTTGGTGCCGACGTGCACATCAGCGTGCATGCTGCGCGAGCCGCCTCGTGAGTTCACTTCATGCTTGACTCCGATCACCAGCACGTCCCGTTCCTCCGGGGTGTTCACTAAAGAATACTGGCGTAGGTGTCGGGAGGGCGTGAGCACGCTGACATGCATTCCCGGTTCGAGATCGAATTGTTGTGGCTCGTCAGGCGTGAGCCAATAAGAGTCAATGTCCGGAGTTTCACTACGACGTGACGTCACGGTGCACCAGAACTGGTGGTTCGCTGTAGCCTTGCGTGTTGCCGCCACTGGTACGGCATCAGATGCAATTAGTCGGACAGGGGGAGCCGCGACGTTGCTAGTGCTCTCCCGCGCGGGCAAGAACAAATTTCCCAGAATATCAATGAAAGTCGACTTACGCTCTAAGGACACGGGTTGGTTAGAGAAAAGGCGAGCATGAATTACTGCTCGTCCATCCGACTCCGGCTGCACGAACAGCCGTAGGGTGTCCAAAAGGCCTGCGCACTTCAGGTCTATAATAAGGCCGGTGGCCAGCACCTGAACCCCATCGGTAGAACTGCCCAAAACAGGAGCGAATAACGTTGCTGCTTCTTTGAGCAAGCCTGCGGCTGCAGTGGCGCTCATGGGAACAGTATGACTGCGTAGGTTGCTCGCTACGGCTGCATCGATCGGTGCAGAGTTGTTCGGTTTGTGTTCAGATCCAGCGGCCTCAAGCCGAGCAAAAACTACACCGTTCACCTCCGTACACTGGAACGTGCGAACGCATGCAGTGCTAGGTTTTGCGCCGGGATGTGCCGGTACAAAGGAGCACTGCCCCGAGCCGCTCTCGTATTTCCAGCCGTGGTATTGGCATTTGAGCTGGTCGCCGACATTCACGCCTAGGCTTAACCGCACACCACGGTGTGGGCAACGATTCTCCCATACGTTTACTTCACCTGCGTCGTCACGCCAGACGGCAAGCTCCTGGCCAAGCAGACGTGTCTGGTACACATGCCTGAACGGCAAGTCTTCAGAGCTGGCAATCACGTGCCATTGTTGATTCAACGAAACCATATCTCATCACCTGCTAATACAGCTCACCCACGGGTGGTGCCGAACGTCACGTTTCTGTCATTAAGCCAGCGTCGATAGGCACTGGAGAGTGCATCCGCTCGCACGGGGGTTTCATGTCTTGGATTAAGGGGCAAGGCCTTGGGGACTTGGTTTATCAGGATCATGATGTCCTGCCCGAAAATGCGCTGCTGAAAGTCGCGCAGTTGTTTGTCGGTATTGATGTCGTCCAGGTAGCACATGATCGTGTGAGCGATGCTGCTCTCCTGATCCACCGGCTGCACGAAAAGTCCAAGCACATCCAAGCGGTTGGCATCGATCACACATGTTTTGTAGAGGATGGCAATGAAAGGGCGAGCTATCCGGTAGACGTATTGCATCTCCACCGGCTCGCTCGCAGCTGCTGACCCCTTGGGCTGCGGGAAACGACAATTGACTGCCCGAATTTCATCAGCCGCTTCATCTATTTCGACATCGTAAGCGGCAACCTCGGTCAGGGGCTCCGCGCCAAGAATGTCGGTATGAACAAACGGAAAATGCGCCATGTCGAGAAAGTTCTCGATAACCCTCAGTCCTGACGTAGCTACTCGGATCGAGCCTGCGCTGACCACTCTGCGGTCCGCTTCCGCGAACTCCGGTATCGCAATGACGTCCCTAGGGTTATCGCTTAGTGACACCCAAAGCAGACCATAAATGCTCTTGGACGCTAGCTCCGCCGTGTTATCTGCCAGCCCGGCGGATACAGTGCCATCTGCAAGTTGGTACCAGATCTCCGTCCCTAAAATTCGAGTGTGGTATTTCCGGCCGCTGACTGTCTCGGCCAGCGCCCCGACGGGATACCAGTCGTCGATTACAAAGCTGTTTTCTGCGTGCATGAAAATGCCTTCTGAAGCCCGGCGCACCGTGGAGTGACCGGGGCAGTCACGGTTATTGGGCCCGGTACTGGGCAACGAATTCGGTAGGTGAAACAGCACTGCGGGCTTGATGGACAGCCGCACGCTCGGCATACAGCTCACGAACGAAGTTCGCGTAGGCGCAGCTGTCAGCGAACATGTTGTATTTCCAGCCTAGGCCGTAGGCGTTCAGATTGATGTTGTCGATGGTCATCAGCGACAGCGAGGTGTCGTCACTTTGCAGATACGCATCGATGACTTTGCGGGTCACTTCTTTGGTGCAAGCCAACTTGTGCGCATGCCACATATCGGTGTGCCATTCCCCCTTGGCTGGACGCTCGAATGGGTACTGAATAGATCGACCTGGGCGGTCAATACCTTTCGCGTCCCAAGGGCCAGTCTCAAAGCCCCACCAGTTCAATGGGCCGTTCGGTGCTGCTGGCCGCATCTGCGCCCAGTGCACTAGGTTGCGGCTAAGCCATTGATCTGCGTAGCTATCGGAATTGAACGGGTCAAGCATCGCAATGGCCTCGTTATCTCCGCGCATCTGTGAAACCGCGTGCTCGACCTCATTTTCAATCTTGAAGATGCAGTGGCTGTAATCCATCGCCATGTTGAATGGCACACCGCGAGTCTCAACCAGATCGGCTACTTCCAGCACTCGCCGGTAGTCTTCTGACCACATGTCAACGTGGTTTTCGAAGGTGATGATGACCCCAGATTTGGCAGCGTATTCATAAGCGTCGAGGTAGCAGGCAGCCACTTCCTCATTGGTGACGTAGTGGCCGTCCTTGTGTTTGGCCCAAACCATGAAGTTGTGGTACTTGCCGCCTACTTCTACGGTGAGATCCAGGTTTTCCCTGATGACTGCCTCATCGAGCCCCAAGGTGTAGCAGCCACTGCCCGACAGTACCGGCAGATCGTAGAGTTGGCTGCCCTTGATGTACTCGTCCAGCTCCTGACGATTGTTCGGAATACGATCGATGAAATCCCAAACTTGGGCTTCCTTTACCAGCTTGAACTGCTCGAGGATGGGCAGTTCGACCAGGGAAACTGGCCGCTCCATGGATGACGCTTGAATGCCTAGACCGGCACATCCCAGCTTGAACATCTTTTTCATGTGTTGATCCCCTATCGCGTGTGCCAGAGTCAAAGGCCATTTGCTGTCATCATCAAATTTCATGGCTTTCCAGATGCACAATCTGGTATACCAGTTATGCCGATGTCAAAGCACTTCCTGTGCCAATTCACTTGATTGATAGGGCTAGCCCTCTATTTGACTGGTCGGACAGCTTTTGATGAAAGCGTCCGAAGATTCTTGGCGAGGCTTTTAGCGCCAAAGAGGTGCGCCAATCTTCTTTTGTGATTCAGATTGGTGCGCTGGTGAGGTGTATGTCTGCTTGCGCACGCGTGCTACCTCCAGTCTTTGCCCTAGCATCGCTTGGGCTGAAGACCTTTAAGCCCGCATAGTGATTTGAGGGATTAACAATGGCTCGCCGTTTAAAGTTTCACTCAGTTGCCGTCACTTACTTCGATATGGTCCGCCGTTGCGAGTCCATCCGCGAAGCCGCGCGGCGTTTGAATGTCGCCTCATCAGCGGTAAACCGTCAGATCCTTAAGCTCGAAGATGACATTGGTGCCCCCCTGTTCGATCGACTCAATTCCGGACTTCGATTGACGCCTGCCGGCGAGTTATTCGCGCGTCACATCGGTGTGGTTTTGCATGACGTTGAAAGACTGCGCGCAGAATTTGACGCCATGGAGGGGCTGCGTGCTGGGCATGTAGAACTGGTAACGGTAGAGACGCTAGCGGTCGACCTCTTACCCACGGTGATGGAGATAATGCATCAGCGTTATCCGAGGGTGACTATTGGGGTTTCTCTCTGCGGTGCTGATCGCATTCCTGACGCGATCGTCGAGGGAGCCGCTGACCTTGGTTTGGCGTTTGCGCTGCCCAGACACGAAGAACTTCAGCAGCTAGCCCTCGGGCATTTTCGACTTGGCGCAATAGTGCCCCCAGGACATGCATTAGGCGCAAGGGTACAAGTCAGTTTCGGTGCTTGCGCCGATTACGATCTCATCCTGGGTAAACCTGAATTATCGACTCGCCATCGATTGGCGGCTCTGCTCAAGGCAGCGAATATCCCAGGCAAAGCCCGAATTGAGTCTGGCTCACTCGAGCTTGCTAAGCAGATGGTGCTCCGGGGCCGTGGCATCGCTTTCCAGACCAGATTTGGTATTGAGGCGCAAATGGAGGCGAAGCTGCTAAAAATGCTGCCGCTAACGGATGGCGGCGGGATTTTTTGCGATCTTGGGTTGTATAAGCGGGCAGGTCGTTATATCCCGACTGCTGTCGATGCCTTTGCCAGAATTCTCGCAGATGAGATTTTGCTCCGCGAGCGCCAAGAAGCCGCTGATTACAGGACTCTTGGCTAGCGATGCCAAAAAAGCATCAGCTAGAGCGATAATCGATGCTTTTCGTAAGCGGCTCAACCGATGACACTAAAAGTCTTCACGCAGGAGTTGCTCCCATGTCAAACGCTCAACTCGTACCTACAACCATTGAAATCTCCGATACGGCTGCATCGCTGCCGATCATCGATATGTCCGGACTGCGCTCATCGAACATCGATGTACGTGCCAAGGTAGGCCGGCAGATCGGTGCGGCTTGCCGCGATAAAGGGTTCTTTTATGTGACTGGTCACGAGATATCCTCGGCCCTCCAGCAGCGAGTCATCGACCAGGCAGCGAAGCTGTTTGCACTGCCACCCGAGGAAAAAGCCAAGGTTGATAAGTCGCTCTCTCAAGCAAATCGAGGCTACGAACCACTACGCAATCAGGTGCTTGAGGCCGGGGCGCCCGCCGATGTCAAAGAGGGATTTTATATCGGGCAGGATAAACCGCTCGACCACCCCGATGTTTTGAACGGTAAGTTCAACCAAGGTCCAAACCTCTGGCCAGAAGCCTTGCCTGAGTTTCGTGCAACGATGGAGCAATACCAAAGGGAGCTGGAGGGTGTCGCGCAACTGCTGATGCAAGGTGTTGCGCTGTCCCTGGGTCTTCCTGAGCAGCACTTTGCCAGCTTCTGCCACGATGCGATGACGACCTTAAGGCTGCTCCATTATCCTCCCCAGTCCCCTTCGGCAGCACCTGGTGAAAAAGGTTGCGGAGCACACACCGATTGGGGCGGCCTGACGCTGCTACTCCAGGACGACAATTCGGGCTTGCAGGTTTGGGATCAGGAAAGTAACGACTGGATTTGGGCGATGCCTGTGCCTGGCTCCTACGTGGTAAACATCGGCGACCTGATTTCGCGCTGGACCAACGATCTGTATCGCTCGACCTTGCATCGGGTGGTGAATTTGTCAGGGAACGAGCGTTACTCAGTGCCCTATTTCTATTCTGGAAATGTTGATCACAAGATCGAGTGTATCCATCAATGCCTCATTCCAGGAGAGTCGCCCAAGTACCCGGTGATCACTGTCGAGGACCACTACAAAAACATGTTCCGCAAAACCTACGCCATGTAATGCGGTCTGCACGGCCAGCGCGATCGCACTGGCCTTTATCCAGCCATTCTGACAATGCCCCGCACGAAGCTTTGGGACGATGAAACACTTGCGCCTGAATGGGAATGGTCACCGGCTGGGCTTGACGGCAGCTTTTGCGAGGTATGCCGGGCACCAACTGAAAGTGGACCTCGTGTAGAGCGGCCCCTGGAGCAATCACGGTTGGACCTATCAGCATGAGCAGTCGAGATCGCTACTCGAACGTATGCGTTCGGCGAACCCACCTCCAAACTCCAGCATCAAGGGCGATGGTGTCCGCCCTTGCACAGGTACAATCCAGGTCGCAGGTGAAGGTTATCTGGTTGAACGCATGGTTCGATCGGTAATGACGCAGATGCCACCCATGACCTGATCGACCAGGCGCCTATGCGTCTGAAGAGACTTTCAAGGGAGATCATTACTGCCTCAGATTGCGCAGGCAGGGTTGGTCACTTCCGGATCAGCCGAGTACCATTTCCCCGCCTCCTAGGGTAGTTTTGACGATCCCCGCAATTACACGTTGCCCTGTCTCCTGCGCGAGCTCCTGATACCAAGCTTGCGTATGCGCCGGGCTTCTTCCGTGGGTCAGTTCTGACCGGCTACGGGCACGCAGCATGATCTGCGCGGTGCGATCGACACGAGCGGTGTTGTAGAGGTCAAGCGCGGCTACGACATCAGCGGCTCTTAGCTCCAGGCATTTGGCAAGTACCCAGGCATCCTCCATAGCCTGACAGCCTCCTTGGCCCAAGTCAGGCGCCATGGGGTGCGCCGCATCGCCCAGCAGAACTACCCTGCCTTTGACGAAGCTGGTGATTGGCGCTATGTCGTGGATTTCGACGCGGCTGACGATGGAGGTATCCATACGCTCTATTAGGGCTCGCACTGGAGGAGCCCAGCCTTCGAAGTGGCTGTACAGCTCTTCACGGTAGCGTTCCCGCACATTGAGAGTTCCAGCGGGAAGTGGTACATCGAAAAAGAAGTAGAACTGGCCGTTGCCGATAGGCATGAGCGAAACGCGTTTTTGGTCACCGACAAACTGGGTCCACTCGGCAGCAGAAGCAAGATCGTCGCTAGCGTCCACGCGCCCATTCCAGTTGACATAGCCGCAGTAGTCACGCGCTACTTCGCAGCCTGCCACGTAGTTGCGCAGCCGCGAGTGGGTACCGTCAGCGGCCACCACAAGATCGGCCTGGATGCGCTGGCCATCGGAGAGCTTCACCAGCACACCGCCCTCCTGAGCCTCGACACTGTCGCAGCTCACACTCAGAGTGACGTTCTCAGCGCCACAGGCATTCAGCAGGACTTTCTGCAAGACTGTACGGGCGATGGGGCAAGCGCGCTGCTCGACGGATTTATATAGCGGTTCGAGGCTGAAGCGGGTTAGCAGGGCACCTTTGTGCGTGCTGTAACTCATGGTGTCCATGCTACCGCTGAAGCTTTTGATCTCATCTCCGAGACCAAGCTTTTCTAGGATGTTGACGCCGTTGGGCCAGACGGAGATCGCTGCGCCTGCAGGTGTCAGCTCTGCAACCCGATCGAACAGCCGTACGCGATGTCCGTGACGTTGCAGGGCAATACCCGCCGTTAGCCCACCGATGCCTGCGCCGATGATGACGATATCCAACGGCTTCGAGTTAGAAGGTGAAAGAGTCATTGCGAACGCACCAAAGATGAAGAGATGAAAAGATCGCTTGGGCTGATTGTTCCTGGTCATTTGCCAGTGTGAATTGGGAGAGCACCTCCACCAGCACTGGTTAGTGTCCGCGCACCGGGACACGGGTAGCATGCCACGCATGCTCCCCACGTCTTTTCAGGTAAAACAATCGCATACTTAGCTCAGGAAGAACTGGCTTAGTCCTTGGCTACGCAACCCTTTGCGATAGGCAATCGAGCTCATGTCCGCCGGAATGTGCACTTCTAGAGATGGATCGAGTGGCAGACGCTCCGGTTTTTGAGCTTCGACGATAAGACGATCCTCTTCGAACACCTGAAAGTTAAAGCTATGAACGTCCTCTACAGGAATATGCTTGTCAAAATTACGCGCGATCGGGGCAAACATTCGCGTGTATTTCGCCGACACGGGGGAAGCCGCATTCATGATCACCAGCCGACCATCGTTCGGAAAGTGCACCTTCAGAGTAGCCGTGAACGGCAGGTGTACCTCGAAGTGTCTCAGCCAAATGAAATCAGAAGGAATGTCAGCCTCTACGCCGATCGGGTAGTTTGCCACTGTGCTTAGATAGCGAACTTCGAAACCTTGAGGTGTTTCTTCGGGACGATAGGCAGGAACCTCAACGTTGTTCGGATTGCCAAAAGTGTCCGTGTGAACGAAGCCAAAATGAGCGACATCAAGGAAGCCCTCAAGCTGACGCCCTGCAAATGCCTTAACGTCGAAAGCTGGGCAAACAATTTGCTGAAACCCTGCATCCTCCCAATGAGGCATGTTCGGTATGTCGACTTGATCGTTCTGAGGATCGAGGCACGTCCAGATCAGTCCATAACGCTCGACCGCAGGATACGTGTAAAGCTGCATACGGCTTGGGATGGATCCATTGGGGCTTGCCGGAACCTTGTTGCACTTGCCTCCGTGACCGAAGCGCAAGCCGTGGTACGGACAAACCACTCCTTGGCCGTCGCTCTTCCCCATACTCAGCGGAACACCACGATGCGGGCATACGTCCCGCGCCACGATCAACTCTTCGCCTATCCGATAAACCACAAGCGGCTCGTCGAGAAGCATCGCTTTGATCGGCTCAACGCCCACTGTGATTGATTCGGCGATTGGGTACCAATGCGAAGCGAGAATGCGCCAGTCACTTTCGACAAAAGTGCAATTGAGTGGAAGAGTACGGTCTTTGATCATGGGACATAAGCCTCGTCAGCTGCCATAACGGTCTGAAAAGCGCGCTCTGAGGCGCTTCGGTATGGACTTTAAGATCACGGCGTGATGAACTCAAACATCGATTTCTCATCATCGCGTTGCAAAAAACACAACACATGTTCCCTTTCTCTCGATTCACCCGGTACTTTCTCGAGGTCACTCAGCACCGCAGCATTCGCCGAGCGGCGGAGGTTTTGCACGTCTCTGCCTCGGCTATTGATCGGCAGATTCTTAAGGTTGAGGAAGAGCTTGGAGTGCCCTTATTTGAGCGACTCCCAAGCGGTTTGAGGCTTACGTCCGCGGGCGAATTAGTATTGGCGAATGCCCGTCAGTGGCAGAAAGAATATGCTCGAACTCGTGAGCAGATCGACGAGATGCAAGGGTTGCGCCGCGGTCATATCGATATTGGATTGATCGACGCGCTTAGTGAGGGAATGGTGGCTGAAGCCATCTCGTCTCTCATGCAGCAGTACCCGGGCCTCACATTTGGTATGAAGGTTGCTGACAGCCAGAATGTCGCAAAAATGATTGCCTCTGCTGAGGTGGACTTCGGCTTCGTTCTGGATGCTGTTGCGGGGGCTGAGCTGTCGGTGACCGCGAGTGCGGTGATCAAGATGGGTGTTGCCATGCCCACTTCCCATCCACTGGCGGGAAGGAAAAGCCTACGTCTGAGCGATACTCAGGATGTGACAGTGATCTTCCCTGCTGCTCCCTTGGTTGTACAAAAGCACGTGCATGCGCTTCACGATCATTTGAGGCTTGATGTTCGGCAGCGAGTAGCGTGCAACGATTTGCGTATGATGCGTTCGTTAATTCGCGCCGGCGTGGGGGTGGGGATTCTGTCCTGGTTGGATGTCGCAAGCGAAGTAGAAGCGCAAACCATTGCCTTCGTTCCTCTTGACGGTATCCACGTCAGTCATCCAGTTCTTTCCATTTGTGTAGCTCCTCATCGCCAACTCTCACGTGCGGCACTGTTGGCATTATCGGATCTACAGAAACGTATGGCCGACCTGATTAGATCTCATTAATCGAAGCATTTCTGTGGACTTCCGGCTGGTAAGTGCATCATTACGTGAGTTGGACCGATTGATCCACGAGCAAGGTTTTCGTGAGGATTTGTACTACCGAATTAATGGCATGCGAGTGGTGATCGCACCGCTTCGCGAGCGTCAGGATATTCCCGAACTTATTAAGAAGTTGTTGCAGCAGCTCTCGCCAAACGAGCCCAAACAACTATCAAGCGAGGCTAGGCGCCGGTCCGCTCTCCTCTGCTGCAGCGCTGACTGTTGCTAGTAGCAACAGCACCAATCCTCCCCCTACCGAGATTGCTTGTTTCATTCCCTTCTCCTTCCGTGAGCGGTGATGCCAATTGGATCTAGAGATTTCTCTCTTTTGGCTGACAAGTCGTGCAACAAGATCTATTATAAGTACGTACGTACTTTCAACATTCAAACGGGGCGGCTACCCCTCTCTAGGAGCAAGCGATGGAACTCAAAATCTCATGCGGCAATGTTTCCCAAGCACTGGCTGAGTTGAAGCCTGGTGAATCTCTGATCGTGCCGTGCAATGGCAAAACCACTCAATCAACTCAGTCGAGCATCGGGTCGATGCTCGCCCGCCGTCAGCTGGCCAGCGCGATGTACAGCCAGAGCAAAGCCCTGGTCGTACGGGACGAGCTGTCCCTTCCCATTCCGGTGATCATCGTTACCCGGCGTGCGGCAGAAATTGCCGGCGCAGCGTGAGGAGAAAATCATGAATACTCATCGTTGCGTTTTATTGCAGGGCGTTCAGAACATCAAGAATGCCTATGCACATCTGCTTCAGGCCCGCTCTGACCAGGCTTGCCAATCAAGCGCGTTGATCATGGTCGACGGAGTGGTCTGTACAGTCCCGCTGGGTCAAGGTCTCATTGACATCGACCGAGCAGAACCGGTGCAAGCAAAGGGCAAAGCCATCTGCCACAGCGTGGCCTGCCCTTTCATCATCCTTTAAGGGGAAGGCGCCCCTTTGGGCGCCTTGTACCTCGCCATTGGGTGTCTATTCAGTACGACCATCCCCGTCGGATGAACGTTAAACTCCAAGTAACTCGACTCGTAATCAGCCTTTGTAGCTCCGTCGAATACCGAGTCAGCCAACCACGCGGCCATAGCGGCTTGAATGGCGTGACGCCCCATGGCCTGCTCATCATTTTCTTCCATTGCTTTGACCAGTTCGCTGGCCCAGAACGGAACTGCACTCTGCGCAAAAGACTTCCCTTTTTCCCGAATCATTTCGCGTTTTGACTCTGCAACAGCAACCAATCCGCTCAGATCTATTTCGGTTTGAAAGAGAGCGGTTTCTTGTTGTTCGGTGTTGAAAAACTTGAATTGTAGAATCACATGCTTGCTCCAAATGAACGAGAGGGCCGTAGCCCTCTCTGGATGGTTATGCTGGCCGTGGAGCCCTGGGCTTCGGCGCTGGAGGGGCTTCCTTCCAGTGAATGCCATGCTCGGCCTGCCGCTGTCTGATCAGCTCAGAATGCCTCATCACCCCCACTGTCTTGTCGATGCTCTTCCCAGCCTCCTCAAAGCTATGGAACACCCCATGAGGCTTGCGCTCACCATCCACTGGTTTGCCTGGGATTCCAGTGCTGTAAGGAATGTGCGTGGAGGTTCGTACCTGGAACACTTCGAACTTGTCGCCCGGGCCTTCGGTATTGTGGAAGACGTCGAGGCGTTTTCCGTGGACAAGCCGGCCAGGCTCCCCGCGTTCGTTGAGCTTTGAAGGCTCGGACGTATGATCGAATTCACGTGACTTGAAAATAGTGGTACCGGCGATGACGCGTTCCCGCAGACGTTCGTCGCCCTCTGCAGGCGCTGCGGGCAACTTTTCAACGTTGAACACCCGATTCAGGCCTTGATCGCGAAAGGGAGCTTCGGATTCGTGCCCTTGGTGCTGAGCCAGCTTGGCCACCAACTGACGCGCTATGTGCTGGCTTTCAATGTCCTTGGGCTGCGCCTCGATCGCGGCGATGACCTCTTTGTATTCGCTACCCGTCAGGCGATGCCGTTTTTGTTCAGCAATGTCCTGCAGGACGCCTTGCCATTCTTGAATCGAGCTCGCACTCATCGAAGTCTCCTTCCCTTGTAAAATCCCGGTCGAGGGCGACGTAGAGTGCGGCGGCACCCGGCATCCCTTTCGGTTTTGAATTTCTTCATCGCTTGGGCGATTGGCCTGGTCGAACGAAAACGATCCATCGTCGTAGCGTTCGAGGTAGCCCCATGTGCAGTCTTTGTCACTTTGCCCAGGTTTGGGCGGTTGAGCCCACCACGGTTCGCGAGTCACTAAATGCTTCATAGGCCACCTCCTTTGCTTTGGATCGTCACATGGTGAAGTTCGCCATAACCTGATTAGTTTGTTGGTCGACCAGGTCGATCGAGCCGCGCACGATCTGACCGACTGCGGTGTTGCCATCAGCTTCCGGGATGTACAGGTACAAGGTGCCTCGAAGGTCAAGGCTGCCTTTTGCCCGGGCTTCTTCGATGATCCGAGCCTGGGCAGAGTCATTGACTTGCAGGCTGCATGGGAACGCCGATGGCTTAACCTGCAGGTTCATTCCTTGAGCGTTGCGAACAGGATTCGCCCAGCAGTACTGCCCGTAGCTGGTGAGGGGGAACGAATGCGTATTGAAATCGTATGGACCGACAGAAACGTTCTGCATGCTCAACACGCTTGATACCCCAAACCCGGAGATCGGCAGCGAGTAGTAATCATTGGCAGCATAGGATTTCAGCGAGGCCTCGAATGCCGGCCACTGGGCTGACTCGATGTCCTTGCGCTTGAAGGCGTCGCTGGTGGCCAGGTAGTCGGCGGAGAGGTAGCCCATCTTGTCCTCCGTCGTGGCCCCAGGCGCCTTAGCAAGCACCAGGAACGTGAGTGGCTTGCCGTTGTTACTCGCCAAGTCCTGGTACTGGTTCAGCGGAACAGAAGTGTCGATCACTTGTGCAGGCTTTTCCGGTGCCGCGGGAGGCGTCTGTGCGTTCTGGCTCTGCTTGGGTGTGGATACTGGTGCAGGTGCTTCCTTGTCATTGCATCCAGTCAGGAGCCCCATCACAACACATGCTGCAGCAGTCATTTTTAGGTTCATAAAGCATCAATTCCGTTGAATTTTTTGGTCAGCCGAACAAAGTGTGCATATCCGACTTCCAGGCCCCGAACTGGTTCGCCTTGATGCGTACCCCGATTTCATGCAGGTTCGGAACACGAGTGACTAACTTAAACAGCAAGAGCGGGCTTTTATCGGGTACCAGCTCCCAGCTGGACACCTGATCAAAGTCAATCAAGGTCGCGCTGTTCAAGTTGACGTCTACGTACAAGGCCTTCTTTGCTGCGGCATCAAAGCCGACGTAGCGGTTGAACATCACCGAGACGACTTCATGGCTCGGGTTGAAGCCCGTCATCTTGGCCTTCTCGACCATGCGATCGAGGCGCGATTTGAAATAACGTGGAGCCACCGAGAACAGCAGGTAACCGAGCCCGAAATAGACCAGCGCGATGGCCATGATCCCCAGCGATACCTCTGTGTCCCTGGAAAAGTGGGCACAGGCGATCAGGAATACGGCAATCACTGGCAACAGACCGAGCCAATAAAAAGGACGAAGGACCCACCAGATAATGTTCATATCGACCCCCTCAAAAGTCCGTATGAGATACACAATACGGAATTAGGTTAGGTTCATTCTACCTTGACCCATTGACAGGTCAATCCTCAATTGATAAGGGGCCCGAAGGCCCCCGATTTGATCATCCCTTGATCCCATCTCCTCCCTTGGTGCGTCTGTTGTCGCCCCCAGCTCCCCCTCTGGGCGCCAAGTGCTCGAGGCGGCTACCGAAGATGTTCATCGCGTTGCGCATCCGCTCATTGTCCTCACGGCCCACCGATGCAGCGGCGTGACCACCGACCCAGTTAATGACCTGGTCGGGAACGATCAGGATCAGGTTGAAGCAGCTGTGGACCAAGGTCAAACACATGCTGCAGTAGATCGCCAAGTAGAAGATGATCGAGAACAATCCCGTCACAGAGTCGAACTGAGCATTGGCCAGGGCAATCCCGAAGCACTGGTTGAGCAACGTGCCTCCTGCGATCAGCGCGGCCCCGCCCAAGAAGAACCCGACGACCATCAGTGCAGGGCGGATCATCACGTTCAGCAGGAAAATATAGCCATGGGAGGTTTTGTGGCCCATGCCCTCCCCTTCGCTACCCAGATGCGTAAAGGCCCACAGTGGCGCCGCAATGATTGCTTCGCCAACCACTACCAGCCAGTTGACCGCGGCCCCAAACCAGATGATGAATGGAACCATGGGGAGATATGTCGAGAGCGTACCGCCCAGAATGAACATCGCCAGGACGAGGCCAATGATGAATGGTGATACACCTTCAAGCACGCCGCTCAAAGCATCTCCAACCGATGTCACGGCGTTTGCCACCTTGGCGAATACGCCGGCAACACTCCAGCCATCCTTGACCTTCTCGATGGCCTTCGCGGTCACATAGGCGCCCATGGCCGTTTCTGCCGCAACCATCGTGTAGTCGCCCAGGTTCTTCATCTTGATCAGGGGGTTGAGCTGACCCAGCCCTTCGCCGCCGGCATTCACGTCGATCAGGTAGTTCACGATTCGCTGGCCAGGCGCAGCGAACATACTCCCGATGATGTTGCCCGCATCCGCGCCTACGACGCCTTTGGAGTAGTCGCCGGTAGCACTGGTGCCTGCCGTAGGGGTGTAGGAGGTTGTTTCCTGCTGGGCCTTATAGGCCGCGTAGGCTTCGTCGTATACGGATACGACTGAGGGATCTCCGCTGGTCGACATACCGAACACAGTTGCTTTTGCGGCCATGGCGTCAGAAAGTTTGGTGTTCGCTTGAGCGAAAGTCTGATACCAGGCACCCAATAACCGACAGGTTCATGGCGCTCACTGAGGCTGTTGTAGCGGCGATCGCCCCGGTCAACGTGACAGTTGAGGTTCCGATCGCGCCTACAACGCAGCCGTCGCAAAGTGCGTAAGCGGGAGTTGAAGCTGCGGAGCCGATCAGGAGAGCTACGGCCAGAGGAGTAATGCGGAATATGGTCTTCATGCGTGTTCTCCCCGGTGGCTTTGTTCGGCGTAGTACTCGGTTACCAGATCCTCTGCCAATTTCTTCACGACGCTCACCTTGGCGTTGGAGGTAGACGCGTACTCGAGTGCCTCAATGTGAGTCTTGGCAGAACCCAGAGGGAACCGCTTGGCGAGGACCTGGCGAGCAGCCATAGGACCGATCCGGTTGTACAACTCTTTTCGTAGCGCCATATCCTGCTGGGTGGTAGACATTGCCCAGAGTTCAAGCGGACCAGTTGTATTGGTCAAAATTTGGGTGATCGTGCCTTGGTTCGTCTTGAATAGGGCCAGCATATTTGCGCCATTGCGCCCAGGACCTATGCACTGCAGGTGCAGCTGCTGGATCGTTTCGTGAGAAACCTTGAAGGTTTCGCGCAGCACGTTTTCGTCATCCACATTTCCGCCGCGCAACACATAGACCGATGTGGCCGCGTTGAGCAGGGCCTGGGGAAAGTCTCGCAGATACTGTGAAATCACCATGATTCGGATACCCCACTTCCGGCCTTCACGACCGTCCTTCTTCAGCGTTTCCACTGGGGTATCCATGCCTTCGGTGTTGTGCCATTCGTCATAGGCTATGGTCTTCTGCTGCGAAGCCACATCTTCGGCACGCTTCAGGTGGTAGTCGAGGTACAGCGGCGGAGATACAAGGCGGATGTCTTCCTCGCGCAGGAAATAGTTCTTAGCCCCTAGGTGGCGGGCAAACATGTACATGCAGGAGGTTCTGATCGAGCCCTCTGGTGTTTTCGATCCAATTACGTCGTTGAGGTCCACCGAAATGACTCGTGTCGTCGAGTCAACTTCAAATCGTGTACGGCCGGAAAAGACCGCGTACGTCGTCGATGCTAAGGTGAAGCAACGCCCCATGTACTTCAGGAGTGACTCGCCGCCGCTGGCCATCTTGATATCTCCGAATGTCTGACGCACGCCTTCGTTGTTCAGCATCGCAGTGAAGTCGGGCAGTACAGGGGCCGCTTGGCGGTGAGCGTAGGTTGCTTCACGCACATAACCGGCAGCGAACAGCATGTCAGTCACTTCGTACCAGGTTGCAGCACTCCACCATTTCTCATCATGCTCAGCGCTGATCCCCGACTCGGCTAGCACCTTGTCCACCGCAGGCACTACATCAGGTTCATACAGATTGGCGCCTCGACCCGCTTTGTCGTCATACACAAGGGTCATCAGCATTTCGTTGACCGCGGCACAGTCGGAAGGCGTGCGGGCTTTAGCCCCGCCTTGACCATCACTGGCGACGCTGGCACAGAGCAAATTCAAGAAGTCGACGCAATATTCGCGTTCTCGGCGAGTGGGTTGACGCGCCCCAAGCTGAGGATCAAAAGGATTCGATGCGAAGTCGCGATTGTTCTGCAGCCTGATGTACGCCGCTTCGGACTTCCGATGATCTGGAAGCGAATCCTGGATCATTTGAATCAGACCTGAGGAGGATGGGCCAACATCCGCAATCGTTAGCAGAGGGAGCTGGGTCGCACCTGGACGATGCAACGTTGCGTTGTGCATGCAGTTCGCAGCGACCGACTTACCCGAGCCTGGGATGCCTGAGACAAGTTCGATCCAGGTGTCTTGGATCGAGCTGCCTAGCCCAATCGGATAAATCTTTCCATCCGGAGTCCGAGTGATCCACGAACCGTTATCTGGCCACGGGGTCGCAGGCCGCTGCAAAGGCAACATTTTCATGGCCTCTTTCAACGGTGGCAGAAGACGGTTAGCGGTGTTTTTTGTCGTGAAGCCTGGGATCGAGGATGCGAGAGCGGCCATGGGGTCGCCATGTGTTTTCTGTACTTGGCAGGTGCCCCAAGACTGGATTGCCTTCTCCAGGCGGGAAAGCCTGGTTTCGAGATCTGTCTTGGTATTGCTCCAGCAAGAGGCCATGACCTTCATCGACATGACGGCCTGATCTTTCGAAATTGCCTCTAAGTCTTTGAAAGAATCGCGGATCGCCCTGTTGTCTGGCAACACGCCGACAAAACCGACCATCAATTTGCGCGCACGCATCATTGAAAGCCCGCCCGGCGAGATATCGAAACGAATGCGCCACGGATCCTTTTTACCAACGGCGTCAAAAAGTTTTGAGAAGTGAACGACGTCTTGCGGGCCAAGCTCCATCGCAAGCGATCCATGCCACAGGCTGTCAGTCTTGACGTAGTTACCAACTGGCTCAACGTCGTTGCTGCAGACTTGATAGCAGAGGCGCGGGGGTACGAGTTCCGAATAGTCTTTGGCGTCGGTCGAGCCGCGAAGCATGAAACGGTCGCCGACGATTTGGGGCCGGAACTTCTGTGAAGTGCCTTCCCGATTCAACATGATCCTGATGCGCTTGATCGCCTCGTGGGCGCTCAATGGCTTCATCATGATCCCTTTCTTGCCCTCAACCCCACACGAGATGAAGTCGTCCATGAGCCGATCAATCATCGTGTCATGACGGTACTTGAGAGCAGCCAGGGCAAATGCGGGATTTTGCCCATAGGTGAGCCGCGGAAGCTTGTGCTTCGAGGCACTTTTAGCCAGTTCGCCGAGTTCGCGATCCTGTTCTTCCTTGCTCAAGGACGTGAGGTGCGTGTAGACGACCAGCAGGTTTTGCTCCCAGGCGCAATGCGGAGCGTTTCGCTTCACTCGATCAAGAATGATGTCCTCGCTTTTGAGGCCGATTCGTCGGGCGGTATTCAACAAGGGTTCGGCGAGGCGCATAAGCTCATCGGTAGCACGCTCAGGATCACGCTCGAAGCTGAACGTCAGGCTATGGCCCTTTTCACGCATATATCCGGTCATGCGGATGCGCAGGGACTCCAGCATCTCTGAAAACTCAGCTTCAGAAAGCATCTGGTACGTGCCCTGCAGATCGAATACTGTCAGCAGCGAGTAGTCACTGTTGACCAAGGTGTAGGGATCCTTCAGATCCGGGGATTTCTCGATATCAGCATCGGTCAGCCCCACAGCAGTGGCCAGTTCGCAGTAACTGGTCATGTCCTTGTGAATGAAGTGTTTTGCGAGGTACTCCAAGGTACCTTCCAGTGCGTCTACGCACTTATCGAGAAGTCCCATGCTGCCTCCTTAGCTCGGCGCGTTCATCACATCGTGATGTACTTGGGCCCACGTAGAAGTGGGAGCTGCGCCATACGCATCCTGTGCCCAACCCTTAACGACCTGGCTGAACTGAGCGGGATTGAAAATGACGCTCAACCCTTGGAAAACGAGGGAGTTAACATCGGCGTCAACCTTGCCGAGGCGAGTCATCGCCTCAGCGAAAATTTTGGGCGAGTGAGTGCCCCAGGCCTTTTCGGTGTATTCCCGATGGGAAGCCATCCAGTTGAGGATTTTCTTCGCGTCCGCCTTCGTTTGTTCGTCCCCGGTTTCCAAGGCGATCATGGTGGCTCGCTGCAGATGATTCGCATCCTGGGGAGACAAGCCCGGGAGGTAGGCGATGAAGGCTTGGCCGTCGTCGATTTCACCCAGGTGCTGCCACCCATGACACAGCGGATCTACAAGCCGGAGATTTTCCGGCCGCAGATCCTGATGGTTATGGTTAATGTTGTGAACATGACCGGCACGAGCGCGTACACCGCAGAAATAGCACTGCCCCTGCGCCTGACGGGTAATGGTCGCCCGCATTTCGGCCGTCAGTTGCTCCGGGTTGGGCTCGATCGCATTTGGAGTGGCATCCCCCCAAACCCGCGCTTTCGTGGCCATGGCCATCAGCGGAAGAACGGGTTTCTCGAAGTTTTGGCCAAGCCCCGATACCGGTACTGTCTGATCCTGTTTCACGTCGCTCATGCAGTCTCCAAGGCAGCCATGTTTCAGGCTGCCAAGTGGTCTTGATCAGTTAGGAACTTTGCCGAACTCGCTACCGCTGATACCCACTGTCTCGCCGGCAGTGGTCATCATGAAACCAGTGCCGCCCAGCGCTGCCCCGGCGAGCATCGGGCCCCAGATCTGCTTGCCAGTAATTCGCGAGTTCTCGTCGTTGGTTTTCTTCCACATGTTCATGCCACCGAAAGCAGCGCCGGCGAACCCAAGCGCCAGGAAAATTGGACCAAGGCTCTCTTTGATGGAGTCGCCCTGTTCACTGCCCTTCTCAGCCATACCGGCGAGACCGTCGGCATAAGCGGTTTTGGTGACCAGCAACGTTGACATGGTGAGGCCGGCAGTCATGAGCATGAGGCCGCGCTGCATGGGGTTGGCTTTGTATTCCTCAGCTTTGGTCAACAGGCGGATATGGCCACGACGCACAGCATCAACTGCAAACTCGATAGGGTTAAATTTCATGATGACGCTCCTTGTTTTGTTACCAGTAGAGTTGGAAGGTGGCCTGGAAGGCCTCGATCACCTTGTCGACATGTGTCAACGCAGCGCCGAAAATCATGTGGGTTAGGCCGCGCCAAATGGCGTCGTCGCCCCCCTGTGAGCTTTCTCCCTCTAGTGCTGCTTTCTTCATCAGCAGCAGCCCTTTGAAGAAGAAGCAACCGCCTGCAAATGAAGCAAGGGTCAGCACCGCGTTTACAGCATCCTTAAACCTGCCAAAGCTATCGGCTCCGCTGTAGGAAATGGCCCCGTAGGTGGTAGAGCCGCTACCAAAGCTCGTCCAAGTTGTGCTGATCATCCCGGACATGTTGAACAGAGCAGCGCCAATCACGAGCACTGCGAATGTGCTGCCGAGCGTGATTGGACGGTGGCCAGGTTCAATGGTGGCAAGCTGCATCCGACGCAGCACGGTCCCGGCGTAAACCATCCCGGCGAGAGCGCTCAAGGACCAGAGCAACCCCCACAGAACGGCGACCAATGAGTTGGCCGCCGAGATGATCATGCTTGCCAGATCCATATTCGGTTCCTTAGCGGATCACGCCACGAGAAGTGGTGACTCGACGTGCCACAGGGTCAATCCCCGTGATCTTCACGCCGTCTACGAGATCGCCTACCTGGACTACGAAAGTTTTTTCTCCGTGCTGAATCCAGGCTTGGTCTGAGTAAACGGTATTCAGGGTGTAGCCAGCCATTGCCGATGGTTGGCTCACCTGAGCTTGACGGCGTACAGCGGGGGAATGGACAACTTTCTTGCCCGCATCAGCTTTGTCCGATTCGAGAAGAGCGACCTTTGCTTCTAATTCGCTGATGGTTTTTTGCAGACCGACCACTACACCGCTCAGGCTCCCCACTTGCTCATTGAGGCCTTTCAGTTGTTCGGCAGATAGAGCGGACTGTTCCGGACTCGCTGCCGGTACCACTGCCTCTTGAGGCTCCGGTTCAGGGGCCGTCAAAACGTTGTTCACAGCGGCTTGTTGCACTGGAGTGGGCTGCTGTTGCGCGCTGGTTTGATGTTTCGGAAACAGCTTGGGCACCATCACGAAGAGGACTGCCAGCACTACTGCCAGTACCAAGAAATGCCAGCCCTCAATCCGGTTGACGAAATTGAAGATGCGCTTCTTGCGGTCGCCCTGGATCGCGTTAGCTGGAGATGTTTTCTTTGACGGCTCTTCGGCTTTCGGCGCCTCAACCGGTTTACCCGACTGAGCGCCAGTTTTGAAAATGTCCAACTCTTCCGCTGCTTGTGTAGTCATGTGAAAGTCCTCTGCCCTAACTCAGTAGCGAGTGGGATCGACGATGGTTGGCTGGCCCATGTACTGCTGGCCATATCCTGGCGAGACACCCTGGTACCCACCGAACCCGTTCGAGTTAGTAGCACCTGCGGCATTTGGTGAGAGGCGATACTGCTGCTGAGGCTGGCCACCTGGTTGGCCGAGGGTATTCAGCTCGGCTTTCTGGTTCGCCATCAGCGCGTCCTTTTCTAACTGGTCACTGGCCAGCACTGGTCCAACGAATTGAACACCGATCGTGGAGTTGATTGGACGGATCACTTGTTTCTGCGGCATGTTGGCGGCGTCATTGGCCAGCACCTGCCCGGCCTGTTGGCCGATACCGCCGGCAAAGGTGCCCGCGACGGCTTGACCACTAGGCGTCGTTGGATATGTCTGAATCACGGCGCCTTCGCTCGTGATGATGTTCTCCGAGGCGGAGCGCTCGTACAGCTGACCAGTTTTGCCGATCGCCAGAGCCAGGGCAGGGAGAATGATTCGGCTGAAATAGCGGTTGTTCACATCACCCGACAGCGCCGTACGCATGCTTTCAGGATCAACCGCTTTGGCTGTGATCTTGTAGCTACGGCCCTTCCACTCCATGTAGGTAAAGGTCATATCAATGGTTTCGTTGAGGCGCTTGTAGCCCATCGCGAACACCCTGGCGCCTGCGAGTCGGCCACCCGGGATCTCAGCTGTAACCATCGAGTTTTCGTCAGTGTCGAGCTCGGTTTTAAGCAGCGCAGGCGTGAGGAAGAAACCGTCCACGACAACCTGGTCCTGTGCCTTGCCAGCACGCGAGTTCGTAGATTGCGCAGTGCTCGCGGTACCAGCAGCACCTCCTGCGCTAGTCAGGGACGCGGGTTTGATAGACTGCGAGTACGCCTGTTCCTGGGTCGTGGTGCCGGTCCCATGGGTTTTCACCGTCCAGCCGGTCATGAAGGCACCCACCTGATTCGCGACAAGCTTGTCCATTTCTTTGTTGCGCTCGACGGGCTGTTGGGGCTGTGCCGCGGCTTGGTAGTAATAGTTGACCTGAGGCTGCTGCTGGCCCGAACCTGCCTTATCCGCAGTTCCCGCAGGGTTCGCTTGGGCGGTTGACATGACGGACATGTAGGACTGCCCGTTGGACTCTGCCTGCTTGGCGTTGTTGTGGTTGTATTTCTCCAAGACCCGGCGATAGGCCTCACTCTCTTCAGTGGTGCCCCCCTTGCCATCACCGTTGATTACCCCGAGGTTGGAGCTGGTTTGATGGCGGCTATTGAGCCAGGTGTAACCGGCATAGCCGAGGGCTGCGACAGCAATTACTGCCGCGAGGATGGTTACCTTGGTCTGCCTTCCAATGTCAGCTTGAGTGCTCATGCGCTACCTCAGTAAATGTCGAGTTGGAGGGTGACTTTTTGACCCATCTGGGAGAGGGTGATGAAGGGAGTCACGGGTAAGCGGTACACACGAGTACCGTCGCCGGCAGCGAGGGTGTTATCGAATGCAGTTTGAAAATCCTGGCGAGTACGGACGTAGAGATTTCCGTCGTATTGCCAGATCTGGGTATGCGAAGGCACTGCGCCTTGCGCCTTCACCTGTTTGGCGTCTTTTGGTGGAATCCCATCCAGAAAGGCCTGCAGGAGGTCGTCGTAGAGGGCAATCTTCCCCGGGCCCATCACAGCCGCCTTGGCCAGCGGGCCACGGCCTGGAACACGCAGATCAAGCCGAGCGTCATACACACGGGCTCGGTCCTTCTTCCCATCGGGTTCGCCACTGACGATTTTGACGATCACCGGTGTTGTAGCCCCTTCCAAGTACAGAGCTAGGCTGCCGGTCTCGTAAGCCGATGGAGTCGACACCACTACTGTATGGGTACCCTGCAGCCATTCCGCGCTATAGAGATCGGGGTTGGAAACACGAGGCGTAGCGGCCAGCGGCCACGGAGCTCCCGTTGAGTCCAGCACGATGAGGTTGGACAGCTCACCGGGAACCACGCGCAACACAGGCATCGACGCGCCAGGGCTCAAATCAACCGATACGCTGGAAATACGGGGGATTCCCCGTACTGGCTGCCAGGCCTTCGCCTTTCGCGTGTTCTCCAACGCCTGACGCATTTGCTTGATTTGCTCAGGGGTGAATGGCTGAGCGACCTCCATCGCCTCGTCGAAATGATCATTTTCAGGCGGGTTCAGGGGAGGCAGTGGAGCTGTACCGTTTTGCTGTTGAGGATCTCCAGCGGGTTGCCCTGCCACGGCGTAATTTGCTGGCCCGTAGTTGGTCTGTGGGAAAGCATTCTGCATCTGAGGATTCACGCCAGGCTGTGGAGCACCTGGCGCGGCGGGAAAGCCCGACTGCCTGCTAGGACCTTCAACCCGGACCCATTGCCCCCCGTTCGGCGCTTGAATGGGCTGCTGTTGGCCTTGCGTGGGTTGGCCTTGAGGTTGGGCTTGCGCACCATTGCCTTGTTGCTCTGCCTTAGCCGTGCCGATCGCTAGCGTCAAGACTGACGCGACGAAGACTGATTTCATCATCATGGGTTCCTCCTTACCGGGGCGTGGTGACAATGCCGTCCAGCCCTACGCCCACGATGGAATCCAGTGTGGGAATACGTGCGACAGGCACTTTGGCGATGAATCGCTTGGGTTGAAGGTCGGTGGTTTGGCCGACCAGCTTGATCTCGATCGGAACTTCGATATGGCGGACGAAAACACCGTCAACAATCTCGGATTTCACTAGCACGCCGGTTTCAGTGGTAACCGTCATGTTCATGCGCTTGGATTTAACGAGGTCCAGGTAGCCTGCTGACTGCAGCTGCTCCAAATACTGTGCAAACCCGCGCTTGGTCCAATCGCCACGTACGTCTTCAAGCTGTTGCCTGTAGTCGGTGAAGTTGATCGTCATCGAGCGGTTCAGCGCATCCCGTGCGAATTGAATCGCCTCGGCGTCGGTGATGTACGGCTCTTCAAGAGGAACCAGCCTGACGATCCGGAGGCCGTCGGCTGCGAAGTACACGTAGTGGGGGTGCATCACAAACCAGCCGAACACACAGTTCAGGCCTATCGAAATTGCAAGTCCCCAAGACAGGACCAGGTTTGATTTGACGATGCTGGACGTATGGCTGGCCAACTGCTTGCGATCTTCCAGATCACGTGCAACTGGATCGACTGCATCCTGGTTTTGATGCAGTTTTTCAGCGATTTCTATCAGCTCTTGTTCGTATGCTGCACGTCCGAGATCCTCCCTCGATCCAGGATGTTCGAGATGCGGCGCTGCTGCGTCCCTGATGTTGGTCATGTCTGGCCCTCCGTTTTCCGTATTCTAACCATGATGCGGAATCGGTCAACACAAAAAAACTTTTTGCCTGACCCGTAATAACGGGGGCCGTATGCTTTCTAGTTTTACGGCATACCTACAATACGAAATTGCCAGTAATGGCATTGTGATTTCATTACGACTCGTACTTCACCGATATTTTCTGGTATGGGTCGTATTTCACCGATGAAATGTGCGCAGGATTTGGCCTTCAACCCCCCCAAAACAGGGGCTTGCAGGTCAAATTTCGGGTGATCAAAACCCGCCCTGGGGCAGTGGCCTGCATTCGTACATCACCGATGCCAGTCGTATATCGCCGATGCTGTTTTTTTTCACTTGCTGTGGCTCGTATATCGCCGATTTTTCGGTTCGTACATCACCGACAGTTACGTCGTATATCGCCGATGCGAAATTTCGTATTTCACCGACGTACGAAGCGTTCGGATCCCCCGACATACAAGGGCAGTCGTGGGGAGGGGGTTCGGGATCAATGCGGCTACCCGCTTAGACAACGCAGCCCATTCTAATTAGAAAAACGGTTCTGAAATTTGGAGGGAACCCAGTAAATACGCGGGTTTCAGCGGGTTGACGGGGCGAAACTGAGCCTCTAGCCTTCGCCAAAACTTGCTCAACGAATGCCACTTTTTAGGAAGGTTTTATCGAAAGGTCGAGCGATTAAAAGAGGGATCCGGCCACCGTTGCCGGGCAAAAAAAAAGAGCCCACACATCTGGTCCTGGCAGATCGATGACGTGAGGGCCCCTTTCAGGTAATTCGAGTATGGACACCTGCACTCTGCTGCGCAATACGCGGCACGGGTTAATTCGCCCTGAATTTGTCAGCTTCTTCATTGAGGCCTGCTTGTGAGCAACCTCATCACGGCAGCTTCGACGGCGCCTGCGCACCCGGGTTATTACCAGCCGGCGTCAGCGATGAGCCGTATCCTCGAAGAGGCTTCTTATCTCGCACGCTGCAGTGACAATAAAACGGCGATGAGAGTACGGCCGCGTGAATACGCGATCCGCTACCCCTACATGCAGGTGAATCGTCCTGGCCGTGTGTCATGGCTCGTTTTCGATCTCGACCATACCAACTCCCTGATTTGGGAGGAGCATGGGCTTCCCCCCCCCAACTTCATTGTCCGTAACCGAAACTCAGGCAACTCGCACCTCTATTATGCGATTGCTCCGGTGTGTACCACCGAGCGAGCCCGTGAAAAGCCGATCCTGTACATGAAGGCTGTCTACGACAGCATGGCCGCACTGCTCAAGGCTGACCCCGATTACCACAGTGGTCCAGTTGCCAAGACACCAGGTCATCCTTGGTGGATCACCACCGAGCTGCACAATCATGTCTACGACTTGGGCGATCTGGCTGAAGAACTCGACTTGGCCAGGCCGATGCCTTTGTGGTCCAAAGGACCCGACATGGATGCAGTGTCCCACTCCAGGCATTGCACCTTGTTCGAACGTGTCCGTTTCTACGCATACAGCATCGTCAATGCTGAGCGAGCTGGAGGTTACTTCGAGTCGTTTTACTCTCGGGTCCTTGCGCAATGTCACAACGACAACCGTTTTCGCACGCGAGAACGTTGCAACGACCTGCCCTTGTCATCAGTGCGCGCCACGGCTAAATCGATTGCCCGATGGACCTGGTCCCATTACCGCGGAAGTGGTGACTATCACCGTGGTGTGATGGAGCTTGATCGATCGCTGCCACTCGAGGAGCGCCAGAGCCTCGCCGCCAAACGGACCCATGCAGTCAGGCAAAACCAGACCGCAAACAAGATCCGTGGGGCTTGCCGGCAGTTGATCGCTAAAGGGTCTCATCTTACCTACACCGCTATCGCCCTGACTGCAGGCGTCTCTCGCCAAACCGTGGCCAAGTACAAGGCGGTCATCACAGAAGCACAGTCGCCGTCGGTTGTTCCCCTTCGCCCTAAGCAGACCCCCCAGACCACCCCAGCAGCACAACCAGCCGGTCCAAACCATGGGGCTGAGCCAATTAAACCTGGTGTAAAGGATGCTGTATATCAGGTACCTGCCCCTACCGGGGCTGCTTTGCTTCCGCCTTTGCCTGATTAGTTATTCAGATGGTGGGTGTGCATGGGGAGTGATTCGACACACTGAACCTCCAGCCTGCTCTACATAACCTGCTCTCCTCCGTGCCACCTTCATTCCATCCTTGAATATCTCCGTTAGGTGCGGTGCCGCTCTTGTTAATGGGCGTGCTCCTACGTGGAATCTGGTGCATCTCACCCTTACGAATCGCTCAGATTGCAGCGTAGAGCGCCCTCTTTATTTCTGAGATGGACTTTGAGCTGGCATTTGTCAGGGATTGCCAGGTTGCTGCCTCGATCACGGACAGCGTGGTTAATCGGAAACCTTGCGGAATGTGTGGGTTCTTGGGCGGATGATCATTGACGT
>NZ_QJRK01000063.1:0-33441 GCF_003205245.1 Pseudomonas sp. MB-090624
GAGCGAGCGCAGCTCGCGATTGCGCCGCGCGGGCGGCGCTCGCTCTAACAGGCGCTGCCATACCTTGTGGCAAACACCTGTCAGCCCTAAGGCGATCCCTGTGGGAGCTGGCTTGCCGGCGATGGGCCGCAACGCGGCCCCCGCCTTTCGCGATGAGTGGCCGCACGCGAAGCCGGCCACCTTCACCGATTGCGCGTAACCCGCCACACGGTATTGGCCAGGTCATCCGCAATGATCAAAGCACCGCGTGGGTCCACCGTCACCCCCACTGGGCGACCGCGGGTCTTGCCGTCCTCACCCCGGAAACCCGTCGCGAAGTCAATCGGTTCCCCAGCCGGTTTGCCATTGCTGAACGGCACGAAGATGACCTTGTAGCCCACCGGGTTCGGCCGGTTCCAACTGCCGTGCTCGCCCACGAATACCCCGTCAGCAAAACCCTCCCCCATGGCCGGGATGGAGAAGTCCACCCCCAGTGCCGCCACGTGCGAGCCCAGGCTGTAGTCGGGTTTGATCGCCGCGGCGACCTTGTCCGGGGCTTGCGGCCTTACTCGCTCATCGACGTTCTGCCCCCAGTAGCTGTAGGGCCAGCCGTAGAAGCCGCCGTCACGCACCGAGGTGAGGTAGTCAGGCACCAGATCAGGCCCCAACTCATCGCGCTCGTTGACCACTGTCCACAACTGCCCGGTCTTCGGCTCAATGGTCAGTGCGGTGGGGTTGCGCAGGCCTGTGGCGTAAGGCCGGTGCGCGCCGGTTTCGGCATCCACCTGCCAGACCATGGCGCGGTCGATCTCCACCTCCAGGCCGCGCTCGGTGATATTGCTGTTCGAGCCGATGCCCACATACAGGTAGCGCCCATCGGGGCTGATCGTCAGCGCCTTGGTCCAGTGGTGGTTGATCTGCGATGGCAGGTCGGTGACCTTGGTCGGCGGGCCGTCGGCCTTGGTCTGGCCTTCGGTGTAGTTGAAGCGCACCAGGGCGTCCTGGTTAGCCACGTACAACTTGCCGTCGGCAAAAGCCAGGCCATACGGCGCGTTGAGGTTTTCTGCGAATACCGTCTGCACCTCGTACTTGCCGTCGCCGTCGGCATCGCGCAGCAAGGTCAGGCGGTTGCCGCCTTTGACTTGGGTGTTGCCCTTGGCCTTGATCTGGCTGGCAATCACATCCTTGGGCTTGAGCTTGGCCGCGCTGCCGCCCCTGCCTTCGGCCACCAGGATGTCGCCATTGGGCAATACCAGGCTCTGGCGCGGGATCTTCAGGTCGGTGGCAATGGCCGTGACACTGTAGCCTTCGGGAACGGTCGGTTTCTGCTCACCCCAGGCCACCGGCTGAGCGATCTTCATGCTCGGCAACAAGCCACGTTGTGGCTCGGGCAAGCGCGGGTCCGGGCCATGGGCCTGGGTAGGCTCGCCATCGCCACCACAGGCACTCAACAGCAGCGCCACACTCAATACACTCAACGCGTGCAAGGGCTTCATGCTTCACCTCCAGAACGCAGGTTGCTCAGGCCGGTCCAGGCTGCGGCCAACGCCAGTACGCTCACCACCACCGACAGCACCAGCCCTGCCGGCATCACCGCCCAGGCGTCCTTGGCATGCTCGAAGGCATTGATCAGGCCAAGCACCCAGGTCACCAGCAGCAGAACGAAATACAGCGTCGGGCGCCCGCCTTTGCGCTCGGCGCGGATCAGGTTGGCCAAGGCAAACAGCAGAGCCAGCCCGCAGAACAGCAAAGCCCCGGCGATCAGCCAGGCGGCGAAGTTGCTCCACTGGATCTGGTAGCTGTTGTAGTAGGCGATATCGCTCAGCAGCGCGCCCAGGAACAACGGCACACTGCCGGCCAACAGCAGGGCGTGCAGCGGGCTGGGGGTGCGCCGGTATAGGGTGTGGTCGGATGTGGTCACGGTGCCTCCTTTTCATTCGGTGACCCAGGCTGACGGGGGGCCATCAGCCGTGCGCAGGGTGCGCCTAGCAAAGGAGCCCTGCGCAGCGCCGATAGTTCACCGCTTCGCTGCAATGAAACATCTTGTAAGAACCGATCCCCCCAGCGTGCACACCATTGGGCTCAAGCAACCAGCAGCGCCTCAGCAGATGCCCTGACAGGCAAAACCCCAGGCATTCATTGATTGAAGTTATTGAAGGCAACCGCTGTAGGAAGTTACTGACAACCCAACTTAGAACTGAACTTTCGTACAACCCAACAACGAAGAATGCCCTGCAAAAATCTCAAATTATTTCCCCACTTGCGTTGCTCTGACCGGCGCGCTAACACTGGAGCCATCACGCACTGGAGGAAGCCCCATGTCTCATCTTGCCCAGTTCCGCGCCCTCGAATGGCTACTCGCCAACAAGAAAGACGAACTTCAGTTCATAAAGGTTGACCCCCAGCTTCGCCGCGAGCTGGAATTCGAAAGCAAACTGCACGACCTGCTGGCCGAATATCAATTCGGCTTAAGGCAGGTGCTGAGCATCATGGCACCTGAGCAGCGCCACACGTTCGACCTGTTCACCCGGCAACCCCATGCACTGGTTTCACCGACCGGTTTCCGGGCGCGGCTCAGCAAGTTTTATCAAAACCCCTATACCGGTGAAGTTGTCGAAGCCAAGAGCACCTTGCACAAGACCTTGCGCCAGTGGATCAGACAGTACAGCCGCGCCGAAGTGGAAAGCTGGGTGATACCAGGTGCCCTGCTACCACGCAGCCTGCGCGAATAACCAGCGCCGGCTCAGCGCTCGCCCTGACGCCTCGCCAGCACTCGCAAGCGTTCGGTAACCGAACATTAGCCCGCCTCTTGAATTGACGCTGCCGCCCGCACTGCTCACCATGCACCGGCCTTGCGTGCACCCTTGCCTGGGAAATGGTCACGCACCCGCAGCACCGCAGTTGAATACAATTTCAAGAAACGAGCCGTCATGAACAACTCCAAGACTCACCCCGCCGCGCCCCGGATACCCCAGGGTTCGATCGGCGACAAGCTTCGCGCCGCCTTCGGCGTTGGCAAGACCCGCTGGGGCATGCTGGCCCTGGTGTTCTTCGCCACCACCCTCAACTACATCGACCGCGCCGCCCTTGGCATCATGCAGCCTGTCTTGGCCAAGGAAATGAGCTGGACGGCGATGGACTACGCCAACATCAACTTCTGGTTCCAGGTCGGTTACGCCATCGGCTTTCTGTTGCAAGGCCGGCTGATCGACAAGGTCGGCGTCAAACGGGCCTTTTTCTTCGCCGTGCTGCTCTGGAGCCTGGCCACCGGCGCCCATGGCCTGGCCACCTCGGCTGCCGGTTTCATGGTTTGCCGCTTTATCCTTGGCCTGACCGAAGCCGCCAACTACCCGGCTTGCGTGAAAACCGTGCGCCTGTGGTTTCCGGCCGGTGAGCGGGCCATCGCCACCGGTTTGTTCAATGCCGGTACCAATGTCGGCGCCATGGTAACCCCAGCGCTGCTGCCGCTGATTCTGGCCGTGTGGGGCTGGCAGGCCGCATTCATCGCCATGGGCTGCCTGGGCCTGGTGTGGGTAGTGCTGTGGCTGCTCAAGTACTACAACCCTGAAGACCACCCGACAGTGCGGCAGAGCGAGGTGCAGTACATCCAGCAAGCTGTCGAGCCCGAGCCGACCCGGGTGCCGTTCAGCCGCATTCTGCGCCTGCGCGGGACCTGGGCGTTCGCGGTGGCCTATGCGATCACCGCACCGGTGTTCTGGTTCTACCTGTACTGGTTGCCGCCCTTCCTCAACCAACAGTACAGCCTGGGCATCAATGTGACCCAGATGGGGATCCCACTGATCATCATCTGGCTGACGGCCGATTTTGGCAGCATCGGCGGTGGCATTCTGTCGTCATGGTTGATCGGCCGCGGCGTGCGCGCCACGACGGCGCGGTTGCTGTCCATGCTGGTCTTCGCCTGCACCATGGTCAGCGTGGTGTTGGCGGCCAACGCCAGCGGCCTCTGGGTCGCGGTGGCGGCCATTTCGCTGGCGGTGGGGGCGCACCAGGCCTGGACGGCGAACATCTGGAGCCTGGTGATGGACTACACGCCCAAGCACCTGGTGAGTACCGTGTTCGGCTTCGGCAGCATGTGCGCAGCCATTGGCGGGATGTTCATGACGCAGATCGTCGGCAGCGTGCTGACGGCTACCCACAATAACTATGCCGTGCTGTTCACCATGATCCCGGCCATGTACTTCCTGGCGCTGCTATGGATGTACTTCATGGCGCCGCGCCAGGTCGAAAGCGCCTGAGGCGCTGCTCAGTTACCTCTACGGGGCCCTTGCGGGCCCTTTTTTTGCGCCACCGGTCAACGAAGGCGCCGCGCCGCACTGGCCACTGTCAGACCTTGGCCAATACCGCCCTGGCGTGGGCCAGCGCCATGCGCGCACGCTGTTCGCCGCTGATCCCTTGTTCCAGCAACTGCCGGGTAGGGATTTCCAGGCTCAGCGGGAGGGTGGCCGGTAGCGCGCGCAGCAGCCCGACCAGATCGGCATCGCCATCACCCGGGAAGCGCCGTTCGTTACGCGCCTGGCGCAGGATTTCGTCCATGTCGGCCGGCACTGGCCCCGCCACGTCGCACAATTGGGCATAGCGCATGCGTTGCGGTGCCAACTGCGCCAGGTCGCTCAGCGCAGAGCCGGAGCGGTTGAAATGGAACGCGTCCACCAGCACGCAACCATTGGCCTGATCGGCGTTCGCTACCACGCGCATGGCCTGGCGCAAATCGCGTACGTCGGTCCAGGGCATGAACTCCAGGTGCGGGTGGATGCCATGGCCCGCCGCCAGTTCGCACAACGCGGCAAAGCGCTCGGTGAGCCGTGCTTCGTCCGGGTCGTTGCCTGCCACCAGCAGTTCGGTGCCCCCCAGCTCGGCACCCACCGCCAGGATGGCTTCGAAATCCGCCACGCAGGTGTCCGGCTTAAGGCGCAGGATCTCCAGGTCCAGCACCTTGATGCCGGTATCGCGCAGGCGTGCCTGGGTTTGCCTGCGCAGATCGGCATTGGCCACCAGCGGGTAGTGCTGTTCCTGCTCGGTGGCCGGCACCAGGCGCAGGCCGACATGGCTGTAGCCAGCGCGGGCAGCAGCCTCGACCATGTCTGGCGGGGACAGTTCGAGTACCGTCAGGGCCGCGAGGGAAAAAATTCGATCAGTCATTCGTCGTCACCAGAAAGAGGGTATCAGGCAATGTGCTCGGGAGCACAGGCGCGGCCGCTGGCGGCAGCCTGGCGGATCGCTTCGATCAGTGCCAGGGTGCGGCCAGCGTCGGCGGCATCGACCAAAGGCGGCTGTTCACCGCGGGCGACCCGCACGAAGTGCTGCAACTGCAGGGTCAATGCTTCACCGGCGGGTATGCTGTGCTGGTGTTGCAACAACGGTGTGTGCCACCCCGAACCCGGCTCGGCGTAGTGCCAGTGCTTGAGCTGAGGAATGCTCAGCGAGCCCTGGGTGCCGGCCAGCAGATAACACGGCTGGCCATCCTGGCGCGGGTAGACCGGGCTTTCACCCGAGTCGAGCTCCCAGCTCCAAGGCGCCGCTACGGCGTCCGAGCCGGTCAGGCTACCCAAGGCGCCATTGGCGAACTGCAATAGCACGGCGGCACTGTCTTCGTTGGCGAACCCCCGCACGTCGTTGCGGGTGAAGGCCTGCACCTGTACCACCTCGCCGCACAAGTAACGCAGCAGGTCGAGGTCATGGATCAGGTTGGTCAGCAAAAAACCCGCCCCTGGCTCGCGGCGCCAGGCGGTGTCGAAGTAGCTGTCGGGCTTTTGCAACTGCCACAGTGCGGTGACATTGATCAGCCGGCCCAGCTTGCCTTCGCTTATCACCTGATGCGCCTTGGCGATCAATGGATTGTGCCGACGATGATGGCCGACCAATACCGGTACCTTGCAGCGCCGTGACGCCTCGACCAGCGCCCGCACCTCCTGCAGCTGCACGCCGACCGGTTTCTCCACCAGTACAGGCACGCCGGCTTCGACGCAATCCAGCGCAGTGGCCACGTGCTGGTTGTTCGGGTTGGCGATGATCACCGCCTCGGGCTGCACCCGTTGCAGCATCTGCCGATGGTCGGCAAAGTACGGCACGCCACAGTCGACGGCGAAGGCTTCGGCCTGCGGGCCGGGGTCGGCCACCGCGCACAACCGGGCCTGGGGTACATTGCGCAAGTGCTGGTAATGCTGGCGGCCCATGATGCCAGCGCCGACCAGGGCGATACGAAGGGGTGCGTTCAACAGCCTGTCCTCTTGTCATTATTGTGGTGCGAATATGAAACAGCGTTCCACAATTCACCATCAGCAATTTAGAACCAGGTTCAACTTTTCAGAAGAGCCTGCTGAACAGACTGTGCGGTAATCGACCGGAATATCCCTCAGGCAAACAGTTCGCTGGCGTGGCTGGCGGCAGACAGTTCCTCGGTGGCCGCTAGCAATAGAGGGGCCAGCTCGGCCAAACGGCTTTGCGCCAGGCGTGCACTGGGCCCGGCAATGCTCAGCACGCCAATCACCTCGCCGCTTTGCGGGCGCCGTACCACCGCAGCCAGCGCCGAGGTGCCCACCGCCGAGGTTTGCTCGACCCAGGCATAACCCCGCTCGCGGGCGCGGCGCAGGTAGGCGAGCAACTCGTCGGTGGTGCGCGGCGCATTCGGGCCGAACTGGCCCGGGTCGGCGATGCCCTGGCGCAGCACCATCTGCAGCGCCTGCTCATCGTCCAGGCTGGCCAGCCAGGCGTGCCCGGACGCGGTGTAGAACAGCGGTGCGTCGCGCCCCATGTCCGGGTCGTAACGCAACCCGGAGCGCGCGCCCTGGGACTTGGCGATCCAGGTCTGCCGCCCCCCATCGATGACACCAAGGCGCACCAGCTCACCACTGTCCTGGGCCAGGCGGTCGAGAATCGGCTGAATGACATCGGCACCACTGCTGGCCAGGTAACGGAAGCCTTGGGCGACCAGCTTGGCCGACAGCTGATAGCGGCTGTTGTCACGGTTCTGCCGTACGTAGCCCAGCCGCATCAGCTCGGCCAGCATGCGGTGCGCGGCGCTTTTAGGGATATCCAGGCGCTCGGCCAGGGTTTGCAATGCCAGGCCCTGGGGCTCACCGGCAAGGCTCTCAACAAGATTGAAGGCGCGTTCGATCTGACTACCAGCCATGACACAGGTCCTTGCTACGTTTTGCGAATTCTAGAAGATGATTCCACATTCCCGGTAGCGTACACATGCAATGCCCTGCCAAGTGTTCGATTATCGCCCGCTCGTTGCGCGGGCGGCCAGCCGTGACCTTGCGGATTCAGGCGGGCCAAATGAGAATATGGAACCACGTTCCAATAACAATACAGGATTAGTGCGATGCCCCCTGCCCCCTTCGAAACCGAATGCGATGTACTGGTGATAGGTTCAGGCGCCGCCGGGCTGGCCGCCGCTGTAACAGCTGCCTGGCATGGGCAAAAGGTGATTCTGGTAGAAAAGGAGCCAGTGCTGGGCGGCGCCACGGCCTGGTCCGGTGGCTGGGCCTGGGTGCCGCGCAACCCGTTGGCGCGCCGCGCCGGCATCGATGAAGACATCGAGCAGCCACGGACCTACCTGCGCAATGAGCTGGGTGCCCATTACGATGCCGAACGGGTGGACGCTTTCCTTGAAGCCTGCCCGCACATGGTGGCGTTTTTCGAGAAGCATACGGCGCTGCAGTTTGCCGACGGCAATGCGATACCGGACATGCACGGCCACACCCCTGGCGCCGCCGAAGGTGGGCATCAGGTGATTGCCGCACCGTACGATGCCCGCGAGGTGGGTGCACTGCTGCCACGCCTGCGCCAGACCCTGCGCGAAACCTCGTTCATGGGCATGCCGATCATGGCCGGCGCCGACCTTGCCGCGTTCCTCAACATGACCCGTTCGCCCAAGGCCTTGCTGCACGTGTGCAAGCGCTTCGGCCGGCACCTGTACCACCTGGCCCGCCATGGCCGGGCCATGCACCTGGTCAACGGCGTGGCACTGGTGGCGCGGCTGGCCAAGTCGGCGCAGGACCTGGGCGTGCAGCTGCAGGTGTCGGCGCCGGCCAAGCATTTGCTGGTCGAAGCAGGCCAGGTGTGCGGCGCGCTGGTGACGACCCCGCAAGGCGAGCAGCGTATCCGCGCCAAGGCAGTGGTACTGGCAGCGGGCGGCTTCCCTCACGACCCTGCCCGGCGCCGGCAGCTGTTCCCCCGCGACGCCAGCGGCCACGACACCCTGGCCCTGCCGCCAAAGGGCTGCTCTGGCGATGGCCTGCGCCTGGGCGAGGCAGCAGGTGGCGTGGTGGCCACCGACCTGCAGTCGCCGGTGGCCTGGGCGCCGGTTTCGCAGGTGCCGCATGGCGATGGCACTGTCGGCCATTTCCCGCACATCATCGAACGGGGCAAACCGGGCATCATCGGGGTGCTGGCCAACGGCAAGCGTTTCGTCAATGAAGCGCACGGTTACTATGACTATGTGGCAGCCATGGTCGCGGCAGTGCCAGCGGACCAGGAGGTGTGTTCGTGGCTGGTGTGTGACCACCGTTTCCTGCGCCGTTATGGCCTGGGCCATGCCCGCCCGGCGCCACTGCCGGTTTGGCCGCATGTGCGCAGTGGCTACCTGAAACGTGGCGCCACCCTCGAAGCGTTGGCGGTTGCCTGCGGCATCGATGCGGCCGGGTTGCGCGCCACCGTCGAGGCCTTCAACAGCCCTGCACGCCACGGCCAGGACCCGGCCTTCGGCCGCGGCTCCACCGCATTCAACCGCAAGCAGGGCGACCCGCAACACCCAGGCCCCAACCCATGTGTGGCGCCGATCGAACAGGGCCCGTTCTACGCGGTGAAGGTGAAGCCGGGTTGCTTTGGCACCTTTGCCGGGTTGCGCACCGATGGCCAGGCACGGGTACTGGATGCCAGCGGCCAGCCGATCACCGGGCTGTACGCGGCAGGTACCGACATGGCCAGTGTGTTCGGTGGCTGGTACCCGTCTGGCGGCATCAACCTGGGGCCCGCGTTGACCTTCGGCTACGTGGCCGGGCGGCATATTGCCGGGGTGCAGGCGTATGAGTGAGCGGCCGGCGGCAGGTCGTGCTTGCCGCCGGCCCGAGTTCAGCCGCGCAGCTGGTACCAGGTGGTCTTGAGCTGCGTGTACTTGTCGAACGCATGCAGCGACAGGTCGCGGCCAAACCCCGACTGTTTGCCGCCACCGAATGGCACCGTGACATCCAGTGCATCGACCGTGTTCACCGACACGGTACCGACTTTCAGCGCCCGTGCCACGCGGTGCACCTGGTTGAAGTCGTCGCTCCACACCGAAGCCGCCAGGCCATAGATGCTGTCATTGGCCAGGCGCACCGCCTCCTCTTCACTGTCGAAGGCACTCACTGCCAGTACCGGCCCGAACACTTCTTCCTGCGCCAGGCTCATGCTGGCATCGACCTCGTCGAAGATGGTCGGCTCGATGTAGTTGTCCGACCCGCCGATATGCAACCGCCGACCGCCACACACCAGCCGCGCGCCCTCTTGCCGCGCGCGGTCGATGGCGGCCTGGATACGCGCTGCCTGGCCGGCATCGACAATCGCCCCGGCGCGGCTGGCCGGGTCCAGCGGGTTGCCAGGCTGCCATTGCCGGGCCTTGGCCTGCAGGCGCTCGATGAACTCATCGTGGATGGAACGCTGCACATACAGCCGCGAGTTGGCGGAGCAGACCTCACCCTGATTGAAGAAAATACCAAAGGCCGCCTTTTCCGCAGCCAGGTCCAGGTCCTGGCAGTGCTCGAACACCAGGTTCGGGCTCTTGCCCCCGCACTCCAGCCATACCTGCTTGAGGTTGGACTGCGCCGCGTATTGCATGAAGTACTTGCCCACCTGGGTGGAGCCTGTGAACACCAGGCAATCCACGTCTGGGTGCAGGCCCAGGGCCTGCCCGGCCTGCTCGCCCAGGCCCGGCACCACGTTCAGCACGCCTTCGGGCAAACCGGCTTGCAGGGCCAGTTCGGCCAGGCGCAAGGCCGAGAACGGCGACTGTTCGGCCGGCTTGAGCACCACGCTGTTGCCCGCGGCCAAGGCCGGGGCCAGCTTCCAGGCGGCCATGTCCAGCGGGAAGTTCCACGGCACCACCGCCGCCACCACGCCCAGGGCCTCACGGGTGATGGTGGCCAATGCATTGGCGGCGGTCGGCGCCACCTGGTCGTAGCGCTTGTCCAGCGCCTCGGCGTACCAGGCAAATACCTGCGCCGACCCGGGCACATCAATGTTGTAGGCGTCCATGACCGGTTTGCCCATGTTCAGCGAGTCCAGCAATGCCAGCTCTTCGCGGTGGGCCATGATCAGTTCGGCCAGGCGCTGCAGCACTTGCTTGCGCTGCCCGGGGGCCATGCGCGCCCACGGGCCGTGCTCGAAGGCCTGCCGTGCGCTGGCCACGGCCAGGTCAACGTCGGCCTGGGCGCAGGCGGCGACCTGCGCCAGCACCTGGTTGGTGGCGGGATTGATGGCGGCAAAGGTCGCGCCACTTTGGGCCTTCACGGCTTTGCCAGCGATCAGGGCGCTGGCCGGCAGGTACAGGTCCGCAGCGCGTTGTTGCCAGAATTCGAGGGTGTACATTTGTACTCCTTTCAAGCGGTTGTGCTGACGGACTGTCAGAGCTTGCCAACCAGGCGCGCCGTGCGGTCAACGGCGATGCGGGTTTTCTCCACCAGCTCATCCAGCTCGCTGTGGTTGGCGATCAAGGCCGGCGCCATGATCATCCGCCCCAGGGTGGAGCGAATGATCACCCCCTCCTCGAAGCCGAAGGTCCGGCACTGCCAGGCCAGGTCGTTTTCATTGGCAAAGCGCTTGCGGGTAGGCTTGTGCTCTGCCAGTTGCAGCGCCGCCACCAGGCCTGCGCCCTGCACCTGGCCAATCAGCGGGTGGTCGGCAAACACCTCGCGCAGGATGCGCTGCAGGTAGGGGCCGGTGTCGTCCTTCACCTGGCGCACGATGCCTTCGTCACGCAGGGCTTTCAGGTTGGCGATGGCCACCGCCGCTGCCACCGGGTGGCCGGAATAGGTCAGGCCGTGGGCGAACACCCCGCCCCGCTCCACCAGGGCTTCGGCTATGCGCTTGCTCAGCACCAGCCCGCCCATGGGCACGTAGCCGCTGGTCAGGCCCTTGGCTATGGACAGGGTATCGGGCTGGAAGCCGAAGTATTCGTGGGCAAACCATTCGCCGGTACGACCAAAGCCACCAATCACCTCGTCGGCACACAGCAGTACATCGTACTGGCGGCAGATGCGCTGGATTTCCGGCCAGTAGCTTTCCGGCGGGAAGATCATGCCGCCTGCGCCCTGGAACGGCTCGGCAATGAAGCCGGCAACGTTTTCGGCGCCCAGCTCCAGGATTTTTTCTTCCAGCTGCAAAGCACAGCGGCGGCCGAACTCGGCCGGGCTCAGCTCACCGCCTTCGGCGTACCAATAGGGCTCGTCGATGTGCGCCACATCCGGGATCAGCCCGCCCATTTCGTGCATGAACTTCATGCCACCCAGCGCCGTGGCCGCCAGGGTCGAGCCGTGGTAGCCATTCCAGCGGCCGATCATGATCGTCTTGCTTGGCTGGCCGACCACCTGCCAATAGCGGCGCACGGTGCGGATCAGCACCTCGTTGGCCTCGGAGCCGGAGTTGGTGTAGATCGCGTGGCTGTAGTGCCCGGGCAGCAGACTGAACAGCAGCTCCGAAAGCTCGATCACCGCCGGGTGGGTGGTGTGGAAGAACATGTTGTAGTACGCCAGCTGGTCCATCTGCCTGGCGGCAGCGGCGGTCAGGTCGCGGCGGCCGTAACCGAGCTGGGTGCACCACAGCCCGGACATGCCATCCAGGTAACGCTTGCCCTCGCTGTCCCACAGGTGCAGGCGCTCGCCACCGACGATCACCCGCGGGCCTTCGGCGTTCAGCGCCTTCTGGTCGAGGAAGGCATGGATGTGGTGCGCGGCGTCGGCTGCCTGGTAGTCACGGGTCTGGCGTTGCGGGGCGAAAGGCGCATTCATTGTTGGTTTTCCTTTGCGGTGGGGTGCACGGCAGCGGCGCTCAGCGCCGCTTGCCCATATAGCTTTCCAGCGGGTCCTTGCCCAGCACGCCCTGGGCATTGGCCAGCGCGTCGATGAACAGGGAAAACAGCTCGGACTGGGTGCCGATATCGAGCTTGGCGTAGACGTTCTTGCGGTGCGACTTTATGGTGTCTTCCGACACGCCCAGGCGCTCGGCCAGCGACTTGGTCGAATGGCCGCGCAAGATCAGCTGGGCAATGCGGCACTCGCGCTCGGTCAGCAACGAGCTGCCGAAGTTGTTCAGCGCAGCGTGAATACGCTGCTCAAGGATGTTCTCGAAGCGCCCGGCACGGCTGTCGACGCCGGCAAAATGCTTGCCGAGTAGCGCCAGCACCCAGGGCGTGATGTGCCCGAACAGTGCACGGGTTTGCGGGTCGAGCTTGTCGGTGAAAGCCAGCGACACGGCCAGGCTCTGGCCGGGGGCCAGCTGCAGGATGTAGTTGAGTTCGTCTGCCAGGTGCGAGTGGCGGTAGAACGACTGGTAGTACTCGCTGACCTCAAAATGGTCGGGTGCCACCTCGAACAGGCCGTAGCAGCCAGACCCCAGCTGCTCCACGCAAGCACCGTAGAACGGGTCGAGCAGGTAGAAACCCGACAGGTAGCGGCTGACGTTGCCCTCGGGCTGCCAGGGCGCCTTGTCGTCCTGCTCGAACAGCGCGCAGGGCATGCCGTGGTGCGGGTACAGGTACACCGTGGTGGCCTGGATCGGCCGGATCACGCCCAGTGCTGCAAACAGGTTGGCGGCAAAGCCAGGCCGGCCGATTGCCTCGGTGACCTTGGCCTGGTGCTCGAACCACTGTTCTGAAAGCAATTGGATAGTCACAGTCGGCCTGCCATATGGAGTAAGGCACCGCCGCCAGTGCGGTGCGTGGTTGGGCAGATACTCCCATGGCAGGGGAACCTGCGGAATCACCCTTTGGGGTGAGCCGGCTGGCCGCTGCCTGGGCTCACCCCAAAGGGTGATTCCGGGTGCTGGCGGGGTGTGGGAGCATCAACCCGCCCCAGCGCTGCGAGCCTTGCGCTCGACCTCCTTGCACGACACCCCCGGTAACGAGCCTGCTCGCCTGCCGCGGTGGCCTGCATCCCTTTCCAGGAGTTAGCAATGCATACAACAACAAGTACAGCTCACCCCACCACCCCGCCCGCCACCGCGCAACCTGCCGCCAGCAGCGGGCGTTTGCGCCAGTCCATGAGCATGACCTCCCTGGTGCTGTTCGGCCTGGCATACATGGTGCCGCTGGCGGTCTTCACCACCTATGGGCTGGTAACCCAGATGACCAAGGGGCACCTGCCCACTGCCTACCTGCTGACCCTCGCCGCCATGCTGCTCACCGCCTACAGCTACGGCCGCATGGTCCAGGCCCACCCCTACTCCGGCTCGGTCTACACCTATACCCGCAAGGCCTTTGGCAGCCACATCGGTTTCATCACCGGCTGGACCCTGCTGCTCGACTACATTTTCCTGCCACTGCTGAGCTACCTGCTGATCGGCATCTACATGTCGGAATACTTCCCGGCCATTCATGCCTGGGTGTGGGTGGCAGGGTCCATCGCCCTGGTCACCTTCCTCAACCTGATCGGCATCGAGTCGATCACCCGGGTCAATTGGATCCTGGTGGTGACGCAACTGGTGTTCATCGTGGTTTTCGTCGGCCTGGCCGTGCTCAGGCTGAGCGGCCAGGCCGAACCCGTTTCGCTGCTGGCGCCGTTCCACCACGACGGTTTCAGCGTGCCGTTGGTGATGACCGGCGCGGCCGTACTGTGCCTGTCATTCCTGGGCTTCGATGCGGTCTCGACCATGGCCGAGGAAACCAGCAACCCAACCTACCGTATTCCGCTGGCGATCCTTGCCGTGTCCCTGATCGGCGGCTTGCTGTTCCTGGTGGTGTCGTATTTCGCACAACTGGTCTTCCCCGACTGGGGCAGCTTTGCCGACCCGGACTCGGCCTCGGTGGACGTCATGCGCCGGGTAGGCGGCGAATTGCTGGTCAGCGCATTCACCGCCACTTACGTGGCCGGCTGCTTCGCCTCGGCCATGGTGTCGCAAGCCAGCGTGTCACGGGTGCTGTTCGCGATGGGCCGTGACGGCGTGCTGCCGCGGGCGTTTGGCCAGCTTGCAACGAAAAAGCGCGTACCGGCCACCGCCATCCTGATGGTCAGCCTGCTGTCGCTGATTGCCCTGGTCATTACCCTCGACACCGTGGCCAACATGATCAGTTTCGGCGCACTGTTCGCCTTTTCGGCGGTGAACCTGGCGGTGGTCAAGCACTACCTCATCGACCGCAAGCTGCGCGGTGCCGGTAATGTGGTGCTGTACGGCGCCATACCGGGGCTGGGTTTTCTCAGCACGCTGTGGCTGTGGAGTAGCCTGACCAGCCTGTCGTTCAGCATTGGCCTGTGCTGGATGGGCATGGGCCTGCTGGTACTGCTGGGGCTTACCCGGGCGTTTCGGGCCACGTTGCCGGCCAGGCCAGGCGAAACTCATTGATGAAATCCACGTGCGAGGCTTCAATAGGCACACCCGAACCGGGAACCCAGTTCATCAAAGATGCCACCCATGTACTCTTCCGAACGCCTCAAAGGCATTGACGTTTTCGTCGCCGTCGCTGACTTGGGCAGTTTCACGGCAGCTGCCGAGCGGCTCAACCTGACCAGCTCGGCCATCAGCAAGAGCGTGGCCCGGCTGGAGGCCCGCCTGGGCGCCCGGCTGTTCAACCGCACCACGCGCAGCCTGTCGCTGAGTGAAGCGGGCGTGGTGTTCTATCGCACCTGCACCTCGGTCCTGGCCGACCTGGAAGAAGTCGAGCACACCCTGGCGGCCAGCGATGACCAACCCCATGGCAAAGTGCGGATTGAACTGCCCGCCTCTTACGGTCGCCTGCATGTGCTGCCGCTGATCCTCGACTTCATCCGCCTGCACCCGTTGCTGCAGCCGCATGTGTCGTTCTCCGACCGTTTCGTCGACCCGGTGCACGAGGGCATCGATATCGTGGTGCGCATCGGTGGCCCGGATGCCTGGCCGGCGGCGCTGGGCCACCAATACTTCGGTGCCCAGCGCCTGATGTTCTGTGCCGCGCCTGGCTACCTGGAAAAGCATGGCGTACCGCAACACGAGCGCGACCTGGAGCACCACCACTGCGTGGGTTATGGCCACACCGACGGCCTGGTCAGCCCGTGGTACTTCAAAGGCCGCCACCCCGGCGAAATGGAGCGGCGTACCGTGCAGCCGCGCATTGCCGTGGGCGATGGCGAAGGCGAAGTGGCAGCGGTGCTGGCCGGCCATGGCATCGGCCAGCTACCCACCTGGCTGACCCAGCAGTACCTCGACCAGGGGCGCCTGGTCGAAGTATTGCCGGCGCTGGCCACCGACGGCTTGCCAATGAACTTGGTGTGGCTGAAAAGCCGCGAAGGGCTACCCAAGGTTCGCGCCTTGCTCGACTACCTGCTACCGCGCCTGGCGCCTCACGGCAGCCGGGCCTGCGCACCGGGCTGAGGCGCCAGCCGGCCCACCACGGGCACCAACGCCAGCGCCAGCAAGGCGATGCCAGCCGCCACGTAGCCCACGTCGCCGACCCCCAGGTGGGAGATGGTCATGCCACCCAGCACGGCCCCCAGGCCGATACCGGCGTTGGCCGCCGACACATTGGTGGTACCCGCCAGGGCTTGGGCATGGGTGACCGAACTCATCACCCGTACCTGGCTTACCGGGTACAGTGCCGTGTTGGCAATGCCCCACAGCGCCAGCGCCAGGCAGAACAGCACGGCCCCCTGGGCCAGCGGCACCAGCGCCGCCATGCCAATGGCCAACAGCACCAGGAACAGCGCGCTGGCCCTGAGCGGTGAGCGGTCCACGGCCCGCCCGCCGATCCAGTTGCCAAGCAAGCCGACCGCGCCAAAGCCCATCAGCCACCAGCCGGTATGCGCCGGGGCCACGCCCGCTACCCGCTGCAGCAGGTCGGCCAGGTAGGTGTAGCCCGTGAACATGGCCGTGAACACCACCACCGACAGCAGCACATTGGCCAGGAAAAAACGCTCTTTGAAAATGCGCGCCTGCTGCATGAAGTCGACTTTCGCCGTGCGCGCCACGTGCGGCATCCATACCCACATCGCCAGCGCCATCAGCAGCGACAACGCAGCCAGGATCCAGAATGCACCGCGCCACCCCACCGCCGTTGCTGCCACGGTCCCCAACGGGATACCCAGCAACATCGCCGCCGAGATACCCAGGTAGACCTTGGCAATGGCCTGCCCGGCCTTGTCGCGCCCAGCCAGGTGGCCGGCGGTTTCACTGGCGGTGCCCCAGAACACCGGCAGCGCCAGTGCCGGAATCACCCTGGCGACGGCCAGCACCCAGAAACTGCCGGAGGCAGCAGCCAGCGCATTGGCTGCGGCGAAGACCAGCAAAATGCCGATGAACAGGCGCTTGCGGTCCAGGTGCGCCAACGCCGCCGTCAATAGCGGGCCGGCCAGCATCACGGTGAATGCGAACAGGGTGACCAACTGCCCCGCCAGCGATATGGAAATACCCAGGTCCTGGCTAAGCGCGGGCAGCAAGCCAACGATCAGAAATTCAGTGGTCACGATCAAAAAGGCTGAAAACGCCAGAATGGCAATGCTGATTGCAGCGTGCCGGCTTGGGGTGGCGACCCCAGGGCTTGGTTCGAAAGCGGACATCAAGACAGGCTCCAGAAATAAGGTCACCAGTCTATTGGTAAACTTAATTCGTATTTCTGGTGTTTTTTCACTAATCGGATGACTCGATTTCATCAATCGAGCGCTGATGTATACAACTTTCAGGATTCCTGATTACATACGCGTTCGCCTACGACCTCGGTAATCGCCCAGGCGTATTGCGACGGGCTTAAGCCATGTCATTTACCGCTACCAAGAAAACCCTCCTCGTCAAGAACGCCCAACTGCTGGTCACCATGGACAGCGAACGCCGCGAAATCAAAAACGGCGGCCTGTACATCGAAGACAACCTGATCAAGCAAGTGGGCCCCAGCGATAGCCTGCCGCAGCACGCCGACGTGGTGCTGGACATGGCCGGCAAGGTGGTCATCCCGGGCCTGGTCAACACCCACCACCATATGTACCAGAGCCTGACCCGCGTGGTGCCGGCGGCTCAGGACGGTGAACTGTTCAACTGGCTGACCAACCTGTACCCGATCTGGGCTCGGCTGACCCCGGAAATGATCGCGGTGTCGACCCAGACCGCCATGGCCGAGCTGCTGCTGTCCGGCTGTACCACCTCCAGCGACCACCTGTACATCTACCCCAACGGCTGCAAGCTCGACGACAGCATTCATGCCGCCAGCGAGATCGGCATGCGCTTCCATGCCGCGCGCGGCAGCATGAGCGTAGGGCAAAGCCAGGGCGGCCTGCCGCCGGATGCGGTGGTCGAGAAGGAAGCCGACATTCTCAAGGAGTCGCAGCGCCTGATCGAGGACTACCACGACGCCAGTCACGGGTCGATGCGCCGCATCGTCGTGGCGCCCTGCTCGCCGTTCTCGGTCAGCCGCGACCTGATGCGCGAAGCTGCGGTGTTGGCGCGCCAGTATGGCGTTTCGCTGCACACCCACCTCGCCGAGAACGTCAACGACATCGCCTACAGCCGTGAAAAATTCGGCATGACGCCCGCCGAGTATGCCGAAGACCTCGGCTGGGTCGGCCACGACGTCTGGCACGCCCACTGCGTACAGCTCGACCAGCATGGCATCGAGCTGTTCGCCCGTACCGGTACCGGGGTTGCCCACTGCCCTTGCTCGAACATGCGCCTGGCCTCCGGCATTGCCCCGGTGCGCAAGATGCGTGACCACGGCGTTGCGGTCGGCCTGGGCGTAGACGGTTCGGCCTCCAACGACGGCGCCAGCATGATCGGCGAAGTGCGCCAGGCCCTGCTGCTGCAGCGGGTTGGCTTCGGCCCCGACGCCATGACCGCCCGTGAAGCGCTGGAAATCGCGACCCTGGGCGGCGCCAAAGTGCTCAACCGCAACGACATCGGCGCCCTGGCACCCGGCATGGTCGCCGACTTCGTCGCGTTCGACCTGGGCCATGTGGCTTACGCCGGCGGCCACCACGACCCGTTGGCCGCGCTGGTGTTCTGCACCCCGACCCAGGTTCACACCAGCGTCATCAATGGCCGCGTGGTGGTCAAGGACGGCCAGTTGGCCACGGTCGACCTGCCGCGGGTGCTGGAACGCCACAACCAGCTGGCCCTGCAATTGGTCAGCGGCGCCTGAACGCGACGGCGAGCCAGCCGTTTGCGCTGCACCCGCATGCTGTGGGCTCGCCGGCGATGGGCTGCAACGCAGCCCGTTGCCTCAGTTGCGCAACACCTGGTCGCCGGCATTGGCCGGCAAACGCAGGGCGTCCAGCAGGGCCACACCGGCAATCAGTGCAAGGCCAAGCAACGCCCAGTGGAAGTCGGCAACGGTCAACCCGCTCTCGCCGCCACGCAGTTGCATGGCCACGCGCAACAGCAGCGCCACCACCGCCACCCCCAAGGCCATGGCCAGCTGGAAGCACATGCTGAACAGCGTCGATGCCTCGGCCATCTGCTGCTGCGGCACATCGGCAAACCCCACCGCGTTGTAGGTGGTGAACTGCATCGACCGTGACAGCCCGCCCATGAACAGCACCAGCGCCATCCAGTACCACGCCATGCCCTGCTGCAGCCCCAGGCAGGCCAGGATGCAGGCCACGCCGACCAGGCCGTTGCCCAGCAACACGCGGCGAAAACCAAAGCGCCGCAACAACCCGCTGGTGAAGGGCTTCATCGCCAGGTTGCCGGCAAAGATCGCCAGCACCAAGAGGCCGGCGTCCAACGGTGGCAGGCCGAAGCCAACCTGCAACAGCAAAGGGATCAGAAACGGTAACGCGCTGATCGACAGGCGGAACAGGGTGCCGCCCACGATGCTGACCCTGAAGGTACGGATGGCCAGGGTGTGCAGGGGCAACAGGGGGGCCGGGTGGCGCCGACCGTGACGGATGGCCAATCCGGTCAGCACAGCCCCAAGCACTACCAGTGCCAGCCCTGCCCCCAGGCTGTTGCCGGCCAGTGACCCGAGCAGCTCCAGGCCCACCAGCCAGGCCGCACAGGCCGAGCCCAACCAGACGAAGCCCAGCGTGTCGAAGCGGCGCGGCGCCTGGCAGCGGGTGTCGGGTATCAACAGCCAGGCGGCGGCAAGGGCCAGCAAACCGAGGGGAATGTTCAGGTAGAAGATCCACGGCCACGACCCGTGCGTGACGATCAGGCCACCGAGCGGCGGGCCCAGTACCGGTGCCACCAGGCCCGGCCAGGTGATGACCGCGAGCTGCTTCACCAGGTCTTTTTTCTCGGTGGTGCGCAACACCACCAACCGCCCCACCGGAACCATCAGGGCGCCGCCGATGCCCTGCAACACCCGTGCAGCCACGAAGGCTTCCAGGCTGGCGGCCAGCCCACACAGCAACGAAGCGGCAGTGAACAAGGCGATAGCCCCGGCGAACACCTGGCGCGGGCCAAAGCGCTCGGCGAGCCAGCCACTGAGCGGGATGAACACCGCCACGGCCAGCAGGTAGGCACTGATACCGATGTTCAGGCTGACCGCGCTCTGGCCGAAGTCGCTGGCCATTTGCGGCAGCGCGGTGGCAATGACGGTGGCGTCCAGGTTCTCCATGAAGAACGTGATGGCCACCAGCAAGGCAATGCAGGTGGTCTGGCGCGAGCGCTGGGCGGCTGCCGGGTGGGCCAGGGTGCCAGGGCGTTGCGTTGGCTGCCCGGTCATGGGCAACCGAGCCGCCGTTCGTGGGCGCGGAGCTGCACGGGCACGTTGGCAACCATAGGCCTACTCCAGCGGGATGGTCAGGCGATCGATCACGGCACCGGTTTCGGGGCGCACCCCGCGCCACCAGGCAAACGCCTCTGCCGCCTGCTCGACCAACATGCCCACACCATCGGCCAGGCGCGCCACACCTTGTTCACGGGCCAGGCGCAGGAATGGCGTAAGGCCTTTGCCATAAGCCAGTTCGTACGCCAGCCGGGTATTGGCCAAGGCCTCGGCAGGCAGCGGTGGCAACTCACCGACCAGGCTGGCAGAGGTGGCGTTGACCACGATATCGAAAGCCTGCCCCGGCAGTTCTTCGTACCGGCTGATACGCAGCCGCGGGTGATTCAGCTCATTGCGCAGCGCCACGGCCTTGGCCATGTCGCGGTTGACGATCACCAGCTCGGCAGGGCCGGCCTGCAGGAACGGCAGCAGCGCCCCACGCACCGCGCCACCCGCCCCCAGTACCAGCACACGACGCGCATGCAGCGGCTCCCCGAGGTTGACCTCGATATCGCGCAGCAGGCCAATACCATCGAAATTCTCTGCCACGATGCCGCCGTTCTCGAACTTCAGGGCGTTGGCTGCGCGGGCCAGTTGCGCCCGTTCGCTGCAGCGCTCGGCCAGTTCGAAGGCGCGCAGCTTGAACGGTGCCGTGATGTTCATGCCCTGCCCGCCCTCACCGCGGAACGCCAGCACCTGGGCCTCGAAGCCCTCCAGCGACCCCTCGATTGCGCCATATTCCAGCTGCTGGCCACAGGCTTGGGCGAACAGCCCGTGGATCAGCGGAGACTTGGTGTGGTTGATCGGTCGGCCGATCACTGCATAGCGGTCGCTCATCGTGCCTCTCCATGGGTGAACAGCACCCCGTCTGCCTGCATGGCGGTGATTTCTTCGGCGCTGAAGCCAAGCCCGGCGGCGACTTCGGCGTTGTGCTGGCCCAGGTCCGGGGCCACCTGGTGGATGGTGGTGTCGCAGTCGGAAAAACGGAACGGCAGGTTGGGCAGGCGCAGTGTGCCATAGCGCGGGTGATGCTGTTCGACGACCATGTTGCGCGCCTGAATCTGCGGGTCGGCCAGCACCTCGTCGATACGCTGTACCTTGGCGCTGGGCACGTCGATGGCATCGAGCAAGGCCAGGATAGCCGCCACTGGCCGCGCGCCCACCCAATCGCGCACCACCGCCAGAATTGCCTCGCGGTGGGCATTGCGGCCATTCACGCTGTGGTAGCGGCTGTCGCTGGCAAAACCTGCCGGGCCACCATTGGCTTCAAGCATGCCGGCAAAGCGCCGCCATGCGTCATCGACCTGGGCAGCGATCACCAGGTCGCCGTCGGCGGCACGGAACACCCCATACAACGTCGAGGTGGGCATGTCATAGCCGGTCTGCTCGGGCAGTACGGTGCCGTTGGACAGCGTGAAGCACTGCACCGCGTACTCATGCATCGACACCAGCGTGTCGTACAAGGCCATGTCGATGTGCTGGCCACGGCCACTGCTGACGCGCCCCAGCAAGGCGGCATTGATGGCTGCCACGGCGTGGATGCCGGTGTACATGTCGCCCAGCGAAATGCGCAGCAACGGCGGTGCTTCGCCCGGCACGCCAACCATCTGCATGATCCCGCTCTTGGCCTCGGCGATCAGCCCGAAGCCGGCACGGTGTGCGTCCGGCCCCGTGTGGCCATAGGCCGAAATCGAGCAGTACACCAATCGCGGGTTGCGCGCCGCCAGCTCGGCATAGCCCAACCCCAGCTTGTCCAGCGCGCCCGGCCGGTAGTTTTCGATGAACACGTCGGCCGAATCGGTCAGGCGCTGCATGAAGGCCTTGCCCCGTGGGTCCTTCATGTTGACGCTGACGCCCTGCTTGCCCATGTTCAGTTGCAGGAAGTAACCGCTTTGCTGGTCATCCAGGGTGAACGCGTGCTGGCGACCGGCGTCGCCGCTGCCTGGCCGTTCAACCTTGATCACCTCGGCGCCCAGCGCCGCCAGGCAACGCCCTACATAAGGCCCGGCAAGAAAATGGCTGTAGTCGATGACGCGGATACCCGCCAATGGCAATGCCTGGCTCATGCTGCCCCCTTGCACGGCACCATCAGCCGGTGCTCGCCGCGTTGCACGACCTGGCCGTGCTGGTTGATCAGCTCCGACGGCAGGACCACGATGCCCCAACCCGGGCGGCTTTTACTCAGGCGCATCGCGCCAACGCGCATGCGCACATGCAGCACATCGTCGACCTTGATCGGCAACACGAAGTCCCAGGTCCAGCCCAGTGACATGCCCGGCACGAAGCGGTAATCGCATTGGGTCTTCAAGCCATCGGCGATCGACAGGCCGAACAGGCCATGGGCAACCAGGCAGCCAAAGTGGCTGGCATTGGCATACGCCTCATCGACATGCACCGGGGTATGGTCACCGGTCAGGTCGGCATAGGCCAGGATGCGTTCGCGGGTGACGGTGTAGCTCGGGCTGATGCATTCATCGCCCTCGCGGGCGTCGTCCCAGTACTTTTCAGTCACGCTCATGGCTGCACCTGCGCACGTGGGTTGATAGCCAGCGCCTGGGCCACCGCCGCCTTGGGCAATGCCTGGATGAACTCCACCGCCAGGCCGTCGGGCAAGCGCAGCCAGTTGCGGCCCTGCGGCATTGCACTGACGCCGAAACGCTGTGCTGCCGCCAGCACCGCCTCCAGGTCTTCGCACATGATCCCCAGGTGCGCCATGCGCCCTTCAGGCCCTGCAAAGTCGGGCTGGTGGATGAACTGCAGGCCGCCGAGGGTCCAGTACTGGGTCGGCTGCTCGGGGTCACCCTGCGACTCGCGCAGGGTCATGCCGCACACCTCGCTGAAAAAGCGGATATGCCAGTTGATGTCACGCACCCAGAAGGCGACGTGTTCGAGGTAGGCTTTCGGCTGGCTCATGGGTTGTCCTTGTTCTGCTGGTCGGCCATCGCGCGTTCGATGCCTTTGATACACGCCACCAGGGTGGCGTTGACGGGGGTGGCGACGCCGTGGCGCTGGCCCCAGCGCACGACGGAACCGTTGATGAAGTCAATTTCAGTGATCGAGCCTTTTTCCAGGCTCTGCAGCATCGAGGTGCGAAAGCTCGCCGGCAGGCCTTCGGCGGCCAACTGCCAGGCTGCCTCGGGGCTGGTCAGGCTCAGGCGGATACCGGCGCGCTCGGCCACCGCGATCGCTTCGGCAACGGCCGCCTTGGCGGTGCTCGCCAGCAGCGGCTCGCTGTACAGCTGGCCATAACTGAGCCTGGTGATGGCGCTGAGCGCACCGGTGGCGACGTTGACCAGCAGCTTGTCCCACATGGTGCCGAGGATGTTGTCGCTGACCGTGGTGGCCAGGCCGGCACCGTTGAATACCTCGGCGATAGCCTGCACGCGGGCGCTGCGCTGGCCGTCCAGTTCACCGATGTAGGTCTGCTTGCCGGCCACCCCGGCGCGGATCGCCCCCGGCGCCAGCAGCACGCCGCCGACATAGGTCTTGCCAGCCAGTACCCGCTCGCGCCCGGCCGCCTGCGCCAGGATATCCTCGTGCCCCAAGCCGTTCTGCAGCGACAGCAGCAGCGTTTGCGGGCCCAGAAGCGCCTTGGCCCCGGCGATCGCCTCGGCGGTGTGGAACGACTTCACCATGACCACCACCAGGTCGGCCCCCCCCACCTCATCGGCGCACGTCGCCGCATGCACGCGGACCTGGCGCTGGCCGCGCTCATCCTGCACCTGCAGGCCGTGCTGGTTGATGGCCTCGACATGCGCACGGCCTCGGTTGAGCAGCCAGGTTTCATGCCCGGCTTCGCTCAAGGCCGCGCCGATGGCGCAGCCCAGGGCGCCGGCACCCAGAATGCAGATTTTCAAATCGCAGACCTCCGTGGTTTGCGATCACCTTATGCAGCCACGCTTATTAGCGCTATACAATGCAGCAAATAGCCCCATTGAGATTTGCAATAATGACCACTGCCCCGGTACTGCCCGAACCCAAGCTGCTGCAACTGTTCGATGTGCTCTACCACTGCCGCAGCGTTACCCGCGCCGCTGAACAGCTGGGGCAGAGCCAGCCGACCATCAGCATCTGGCTGGGCCGCCTGCGCGAACAACTGAACGACCCGCTGTTCGTGCGCACCCCTGGGGGCATGGCGCCCACCCCACGCGCCGACCAGTTGATCGGGCCGTGCCGCGAAGTCCTCGAATCACTGCGCCGGCTGGCGGCCTGGGAACCGCAGTTCCAACCCGCTACCGCACAACGGCGCTTTCGCCTGTGTGTGAGCGACGCCAGCCACATCACCTTGCTGCCCAGCATCCTCAACCACGTGCGCAGCCACGCGCCCGGCATTCGCCTGGAGGCGGTACGCATCGATGGCAACAGCGAAAGCGCGCTGGAGTCGGGTGAAGCTGACCTGGCGATCGGCTTCGTACCGTGGCTGGGCGGTGGCATGTACCAGCAAGTGCTGTTCGACCAGGACTGGGTGTGCCTGAGCGCGCGCGGGCACCCGCGCCTGGCCGGCGGCCTGAGCATGGCCTGCTACCACGCAGAAGGCCATGTGCAGATCAGCGCCGGCACCGGCCAGAAGCTGCTGGAAACGGCACTGGCGCGGGCCGGCATCGAGCGCCGCATCGTGCTGGAGCTACCGGCGTTCCTGGGCCTGGGCATGATCCTCGGGAGCACCGACCTGATCGCCACCCTGCCCCGCCATATCGGCCAGACGTTGGCCGACATGCATGATTTGCAGGTGCACGACTGCCCGTTCGCGGTCGAGGGTTTCACGGTCAAGCAGCACTGGCACGCCCGCTACCACCAGGACGGGGGTAACCGCTGGTTGCGCGCAGTGGTCCATGGGCTGTTTGCCCGCGACGGCTCAGCCGGCTCGCGCAAGGGCTCCAGCCGGGTAGGCGCCTGACACCGCGCAACGCTTGCTGCTGGCCGGGGTGGCAAGCATGATGGGCGCATTACGTTCATGCCACGGATATGCCGATGACCGCAGCACCCCCCTCTGTTTCGCAGCCAGGCCGCTGCCAACGCTTGAAAGCGGCCAGCAGCCGCGACCATGACAGCGTCGATCAGCTGGTCATGGCGGCACGGCCTTTTGAGAGCCGCGAGCGCTACGGCCGGTTCCTGCAGGTGCAGCATGGTTTTCATGGCAGCCTGCTGGCGTTGTATCAGGACCCGCAGCTCAACCGGCAACTACCGGGGCTGTCGGCCTTGTCACGGTTTGCCGCGGTGCAGGCCGACCTGCTGGACCTGGGCCTGCCCGCGCCACCGCCACCACCTGCGGTGTGCGCCAGCCCGGCGCAGGCGTTGGGCTGGCTATATTGCAGCGAGGGGTCGAACCTGGGGGCTGCGTTTCTGTTCAAGTACACCCAACGCCTGGGCCTGGGTGAAGACCAGGGCGCCAGCCACCTGGCCCCGCACCCTGATGGCCGTGCGCTGCATTGGCGTGAGTTCGTGGCCCGTGTGGACGCCCTGGCGCTGGATGAACAGCAAGAGGCCGAGGCGATAAACGGCGCAATCGCTGCGTTCGAGCATTACCGCAGCCACCTGCGCGCAGTGTTTGCCGAACGCTGATCCGGTTTGGGCCGCGCGGGTTGCTTGCCGCATAATTGTACAAGTTATTGCTGCAGCGAACTTTTTCCTGGTTACTGGTCTATGAGAGTGGCACAGAACGGGCACGGCAGGCGAAGCAGCTTGCCTCACCGCTGGCCTGATAGCTCAATTGTGATCAGAGGTGGGCTTTGCTCATGAAAATACAAGTCGCCAGGTGGATGCTGTTCGGTCTGTTCTCGCTTGCAGCAGCGGGCACGGCTTCGGCCCTGCCACTGAAACCGGCCGAGGTCGCGGCCCCGGCCGTTCAGCCAGCGTTGCCTGCGGCCAGCAACCCTTGGTCGAGGGTGGCCAGTGCGGCCGCTGTTCAGCCGGCGACCCTGCTGGCCCATGATGACCACCGCTGGCACGACCACAGGGGCGACTGGCGCCGCGAGCAGTGGCGCCGCGAGCAGGCCCGGCGCGACTGGGAGCGGCGACGTGACTGGGAACGCCGCCGGGATTGGGAGCGCCGCCATGAGCGGGCGATGCACCAACGCCACTATGACGAGCACCGGCACTACCGCCGCTGAAGCCGACCCACCGGCTGCTCGCGCTTCAGTCAGCCTGGGGTGGGACAGCCCCCACCTCTTCTGTTTCCAGCTTCAAACGGTCAGCCTTGCAGATGTACCTGGGCTTGCGCGGCGCGAGTTTGGCGCTGGCTTTCTTCTGGTGCGCCTGCAACAGCTGCTTGATCTTCTTACGACGGTTCATGGTCCACACGGCCTTTGAGTACGGTTTAGCGGCCGCCATCATACCCGTGCAAGCAACCCGCTGCGCAGCGGGCTACGACCAAGGCCCGATGGCTGCTCGCCTTGACGTTATTTTCACAGCCCACAGATTAGCGTCACGCCCTTTCCGGCCACGCACACAGTTGCGGGCTACCAAGGTACGACGAGGCACACGTGTCACACACCACTTCCCCTTCCCGCGTGGACTGGGCCGGCCTGGGCTGGCTCTTGCTGTTCTTCTGGTATTTCTCTGGCGTCACCCAGGCATTGCTGCTGTTCAGTGGCACTACCGGTTTCTCGGGTTTCCGTGATGCGTTCTTCCTCAGCAGCCTGTGGCTGGCCCCGGTGGTGCTGCTGCCCCGCCTTACCCGCGCCACTGCGGCGCTCATCGGCCTGCTGCTGTGGGCTGCTTCGCTGGTTGGCCTGAGCTATTTCGGCATTTATCGCCAGGAGTTTTCGCAGAGCGTCATCTTCGTGATGTTCGAGTCCAACACCGCCGAGGCCGGTGAGTACTTCAGCCAGTACTTCAGTGCCTGGCTGGGCCTGGCGTTGCTGCTGTACACCGTGGGGGCAGTATTGCTGTGGCGCCGCGTGCGCCCGGTCTACCTGCCGCTGCGCAGCCGCCTGCCAGTGGTGGTGCTGTTGCTGGCAGCCAACCTGGTGCTGCCGTTCTACAAGCAAATGGTCACCCAGGAGCGCAATTTTGCCGATGCGCTGGAAAAGGTACAGCAGCGCATGGAACCTGCAGTGCCTTGGCAATTGCTGGTCGGCTACCGCCAGTACCGCCAGCAACTGGACAACATGCAGGCGCTGCTGGCGCAGAATGCTGCCCTGCCGCCCCTGCAGAACCTGCGTGACCACAGCGGTTCGGCACCGCGCACGCTGGTTCTGGTGCTGGGTGAATCGACCACCCGCGAGCACATGCACCTGTATGGCTACAACCGTGACACCACCCCCAACCTCGACGCGCTGGCTGCCAACGACAAAGGGCTGACCGTATTCCGCGATGTGGTGTCGCCCCGCCCCTACACCATCGAAGTGATGCAGCAGATTCTGACCTTCGGCGATGAGCAGGCCCCGGACCGGTTCCTCACCGACCCATCGCTGATCAACCTGATGAAACAGGCAGGCTACAAGACCTTCTGGATCACCAACCAGCAAACCATGACCAAGCGCAACACCATGCTCACCACCTTCTCGCAGCAGACGGACGTGCCGGTGTACCTGAACAACCAGCGCAACCAGAATGCCAGCCAGTACGATGACGTGGTGCTCGCGCCGTTCGAGAAGGCCCTGCAAGACCCGGCCCCCAACAAGTTCATCATCGTGCACCTGCTGGGCACCCACATGGACTACCGCTACCGCTACCCGGACACCTATGCCCACTTCACCGACAAGCAGGGCGCACCGAGTGCACTGACCGATGACCAGGTGCAAACCTACAATTTCTACGACAACGCAGTGCGCTACAACGACTTCGTGGTTTCGAGCCTGATCAAGCGCTACGCTGCCGGCAGCCCGAATGGCTTCCTGGTCTACCTGTCCGACCATGGTGAGGACGTATACAGTTCTGGTAACCACGACCGCCTGGGGCGCAACGAAAGCGCGCCGACCCGGCCGATGTACACCATTCCGTTCCTGGTGTGGACCTCACCCAGCTGGCAGGCCCAGCACCCGCGGGACCTGCAGGCGATGGCCAAGCGCCCGTACAGCAGCTCGCACCTGATCCATACGCTGTCGGACCTTGCCGGTTTGAGCTACGACGGCTTCGAGCCGGCCAAGAGCCTGGTGAGCGCGCAGTTCCTGGCCGCGCCGCGCTGGATCGGCGACCCCTACCGCAAAGACGGCTTGCACCCGTTCGATCAGTTGCCTGGGGGCAAGGCAGCGGGCGAGCAGCAGACGGCCAGCCGCGAGGTTCAACAGTAAGGCAGGCGCCTGGGCTCTGCGGCGCAGCGCCTAACGCTGCGCTGCGCTGCGCGCCAGCAGCGCGTAACCCAGGCCCAGCACGCCCAGCGCCAGTACCACCAGCAGCCCCATGAGCTCGCGGCTGTAGCGGGCCACGGTTGCCGGGAAGCCGATCACTTCGTGATACACCTGCACATTGGCTGCGCCGTCGGCATGGGTAATGCTGACGCCGCCCTGGCGGATCTGGGAATAATCGGCGTCGAAATACACCCACACCTTGCACCGGCTACCCGGCTCGATGACAGGGATGTCCACTTGCGCGGTAGCCTGCTCCAGCAGTGTGTCGTTGCCAGCAGCATCGCGCACCTGCACCAGGCCTTTGCCTGGCAGGCGCACTTTGACCTGGCGCACCGGCGCATCGCCACTGTTGTGCAGCTCGATGAGCAAGCCGGTACGATGGTCCACCAACCCCGCTTCGAACGGTTTGGCGAACAGCTGGGCGTACGGCAACTGAGCCAGTTCGACCAGGCGCTCGACCTGATCGTGGCTCAACTGCCCCTGGCTGATGCTGTTGATACGCCCCTGCAACTGCTCATACTTGAGCTGGTCGCTGGCTTTGCTGATGCGCTCGCTGAACTGGCCAGGATAGGTGAGGTAGGCATACGTCAGTGACGCTTCCAGCCGCGGGTTGCCCCTGAACAACGCGTAGGCGGCCGACAGGACCATCAGGCCAACCAGCACCGCGACCAGGAGCTTCCCCACCTTGTCCCAACTCAATGCGAACCTCCTTTTGAGGTGATGCAGACGATTCAAACCGCCCAAGGGTGCCAAGTTCATGGCCCCCAGGCAACCCTGTCTACTCGATGCCCTCCTTCTCGCGCGCCTGGCGCATCTGCAGCAGCTGGCCATCGACCAGTGCCTTGGCCATGCCCGCCAGGTAGAACGTGGCCTTGATCATCACCTTGCGGTCACTTGGCCGGTCGATGGCCTTGCGCGTGATTTCAGTAATGCAGCCCATGATCGCCGAGGCTTCCGTTAGCGCGGTTCGTATCGGCAACTGCGGCCGCATGTGCACCAGTTCGGCATCGGGGTGGCCGAAACGGCTGGCCGCCGCCACCACATTGAGCGTGTTGTTGTCTTCGGGGGTGTCGTTTTCCATGTTCATTCCTCGGGGGGGTGAGCGTGCCGAGACTAGGCGGCGGCCTGGGCCACCACAATGACCTGGGCCTGGAACGGCTCATTTTCGGAAATGCCCTACAAAGTTACCGTGCAGAACCCCCTTGCACCCTGCCCCTTGACCGAGACCGGGCAGTGGCGGACGATCAACCACCCCCATTCAGGACGAACATCATGCTACGGATATTGGGCAGAGCTTCTTCCATCAACGTGCGAAAAGTCCTGTGGGCCTGTGCCGAATTCGAGGTCGCTTTCGAACGCGAAGACTGGGGTACGGGCTTCAAGGCCACCGACACCGCGCAATTCCTGGCATTGAACCCCAACGCCATGGTTCCGGTGATCCAGGATGGCGACTTCACCCTGTGGGAGTCCAACAGCATCATCCGCTACCTGGCCAACCGCTATGGCGCCACCGCGTTCTACCCCGGCGAAGCACAGGCACGGGCCAGGATCGACCAGTGGATAGATTGGCAGGCGTCAGACTTGAACCGCGCCTGGAGCTACGCCTTCATGTCGCTGGTCAGGCATTCGCCCGCCCACCAGGACCCTGTGGCGCTGGCGGCGAGTTGCGCGGACTGGGCGCGTTACATGCACATCCTCGACCGGCAACTGGCCGCTACCGGCGCCTACGTGGCCGGTGCCCAGTTCACCCTGGCCGATATTCCTATCGGCCTGTCGGTCAACCGCTGGTTCGAAACGCCGTTCGAGCACCCGCACCTACCGGCTGTGCGCGATTACTACGAGCGCCTGAGCGAGCGCCCGGCTTACCACCTGCATGGCCGTAACGGCACCCCGTAAAGCCCCCCGGCGCGGTCAGCCTGGCACATTGCACTGTGCCATGGCCGCCGCCCGGCCACGCCAGGCAAACAGCAGCACCAGCACCAGGCCCAGCGCCGCCATCGCCGCCCCTGCCAGGGCAATCGCCGCGTAGCCCAACCCCACGTTGATCACCGCGCCGCCCAGCGCCGCGCCGATCGCATTCCCCAGGTTGAATGCACCGATGTTCACCGCCGAGGCCAGGTTGGGGGCATCCTTGGCAGCTTCCATCACGCGCATCTGCAGCGGTGGCACCAAGGCGAAGCTGGCCGCGCCCCAGACCAGGATCGCCAGTGCCGTGGGCAGTGGCCAGTCCAGTACCAGCGGGAACACCAGCAGCACGGCAATCAGCACCGCCAACGACAGGATCAAGGTGCGCTCGACCGAGCGGTCCGCCGCCTTGCCGCCCCACACGTTGCCCAAGGTCAGGCCGACACCGAACAGCACCAGCATGGCGGTGACGAACGTGGTGGACGCGCCAGCTTCGTTCTGCAGGATCGGCGCAATGTAAGTGAACACCGTGAACATGGCGCTGGAGCCCACCACGGTCAGCAACAACGCCGCCAGCACCGGCCCCCGCACGAGCACGCGGATTTCGGCCATGGCCCCGTCGCCTTTGGGCGAGGGTACGTTCGGCAGTGCATACCACAGCGTGGTCATCGCGATCAGGCCAAGCCCGGCGATGCCCCAGAACGCCGTGCGCCAGCCCAGCATTTCACCAAACCAGGTGGCCAGCGGCACCCCGCCGATGGTGGCCAGTGTCAGGCCCATGAACATCGCTGCCACCGCCCCGGCGCGCTTCTCGGGCGGTACCACGCTGGCGGCGACGATCGAGCCGATGCCAAAGAACGCGCCGTGGTTCAGTGACGTGACCACGCGGGCAACCAGCAGACTGGCGTAGTCACTGGCCAGTGCCGACATCAGGTTGCCCAGGGTAAAGATCGCCATCAGGCCGATCAACAGGTAACGCCGCGGGATCCTTACCGTGGCCAGGGTCATCAGCGGTGCGCCGATCAGCACACCGAGGGCATAGGCACTGACCAACAGCCCGGCAGCAGGTATGGAAACGCCAAGGTCAGTGGCGATACTGGGCAACATGCCCATGGGGGCAAACTCGGTGACACCGATGCCGAAGGCACCGATGGCAAGTGCGACCAGAGGTGGATTGATACGCATGGCAAAAACTCCTTAGCTATGCGGCAAATGCTACGATCTGCTTCCCTGGCGCACTAGACAGCCTTTTTGCCAATCACCTTTGCTTGCGAGGCACAAATGGACTTCAGCGGTAGATCCGGTGAAATGGCGGTTTTCGCCAAGGTGGCGGACGCGGGCAGCCTGTCTGCCGCCGCCCGCGCCTTGAACCTGACCCCTTCGGCAGTCAGCCGCATTCTCGCCCGCACCGAGCAGCGCCTGGGCACCCGCCTGCTGCTGCGCACCACCCGGGCCCTGACCTTGACCCCCGAGGGCGAGGCATACCTGCGCGGCGCGCGGCGGGTGCTGGCCGACCTGCAGGAAGTCGAGGATGCGATCGCCGACCAGGGCGTGCCGCGCGGGCGCTTGCGCATCAGCGCCGCGCAAGGGCATGCCCGCTTGACCGTGGTGCCGCTGCTGGCGGCGTTCAGCGCGCGTTACCCGCAGGTACTGGTCGACCTGACCATCAGCGACGAGGTGGCCGACATTCACGCCGGCCAGGCCGACGTTGCACTGCGCTTTGGCCACCTGCCCGACAGCTCGCTCAGCGCCCGCCCAATTGGCGAAACCGGCCAGGTGGTCGTGGCCTCGCCCGAGTACCTGGCGCGCTGCGGTACGCCGCTGGTGCCTGAAGACTTGGCCGGCCACAACTGCCTGCACTTCAACTTTCGCCGGGCCGTAGCAGACTGGCCGTTCCGCCGCGACGGCGAGGTCTTTGCGTTGAAGGTGCGGGGCAACATCGAATGCAGCAGCGGCGAAGCACTGGCACAGCTGGCCAGGCTGGGGGCAGGCGTGGCTCGCATCGGCACCTTCACGGTGGCCGATGACCTGGCCAGCGGGCGCCTGCTTCCGCTGCTGGAAGCCTACAACCCTGACGACCGCGAGCCGATCCATGCCGTGTTCGTGGGCGGGCCGTCGATGCCGGCGCGGGTGCGGGTGTTCGTGGATTTTCTGGTGGAGCAGCTATCACCCCCCTTTGTAGGCACTTGAACGCAGGTCAGGTTGGGGTATCGTGGGTCCCCCATAGTACTGCCAGGGCTCGACCACCATGCGCATTGTCATCCCCGACGACTATCAGGACGTGATCCGTACCCTCGACTGCTTCAGTCGCCTGCACGGGCACGATGTCCACGTACTGCATGCCCCCCAGCCAGCGACGCTCGAGCAATTGGCGGCACGCTTTGCCGACGCTGACGCGCTGGTACTGACCCGCGAACGCACCCGCATTGACGCCGCCCTGCTCGATCGCCTGCCAAGCCTCAAGCTGATCAGCCAGACCGGCAAGGTCTCCAGCCACCTCGACCTGGCCGCCTGTACCGCCCGGGGCATCGTGGTGACCGAGGGCCGGGGCTCGCCAGTCGCCCCAGCGGAGCTGGCCTGGGCGCTGATACTCAATGCCCGCCGCCAACTGGTGCCAGCCATCGATGCCTTCCGCCAAGGCCACTGGCAAGTCAACCTGGGGCAGGCCCTGGCTGGCCAGGTGCTGGGTATCTGGGGCTACGGCAAGATCGGCCAACGCCTGGCCCGCTATGCGCAGGCGTTCGACATGCCGGTGCTGGTGTGGGGCAGCGACAGCAGCCGGGCCGCCGCCGCGGCGGATGGCCACCGGGCCGCGGCGTCACGCGAGGCGTTTTTTGCCGAAGCGGATGTTGTCAGCCTGAACCTGCGCCTGTCCGAGCAAACCCGGCACCGGGTGACGTTGGACGACCTGACACGCATGAAGGAGGACGCCCTGCTGGTGAACGTGAGCCGCGCGGAACTGATTGCCCCAGGGGCGTTGCTGCAAGCGCTGGATACAGGCCGGCCAGGTTACGCGGCGGTGGATGTGTACGAGCAGGAACCGGTGCTCGACCCCGGCCACCCCTTGCTGCGCCACCCGCGTGTGCTGGCCACGCCCCACCTTGGGTATGTGGAAAAGACCGGCTACGAGCTGTATTTCGGTGATGCCTTTGACAATGTGCTGGCGTTTTTCGGGGGGGCACCGCAGAACGTGGCCAACCCGCAGGTGCTGGCAGCAGGGAACTGAGTGTTTGCCGGCGGATATGCAGCGCCTGTGAGACCGAGCGCCGCCCGCGCGGCGCATCGCGAGCTGCGCTCGCTCCTACGTTTGTTTCGGGCCAGTAACGCCTGTGACAGGCGCGCGCGGCCGCCTTGTTTGTACGGCGCGATATTGAGGCATGCACCAAG